>CAZOYP010000022.1:0-30612 GCA_964584125.1 uncultured Nitrospinaceae bacterium
TTGTCTTCAATGAGGAGATCGGAAAGGTCCACGGCCCTGTAAAAACTCAATTTGGTTATCATTTAATAGAAATCACAAGCAGAACATAAAGAATCAAATAAAACTCTATATCTCACTTATTGAATTCACAGCGTGACTAAAAAAAACGAATCAAAAAGGAGAAAAGAAAATCCTGTTTTTACCATTTGGGTACACGCTGGATACACAATACTTATTCTTTCCATGATTACATGGGTTATATATATTGAACTTGTAATATAAAGCAAAATGCGAAAAGCATACTAACCCTTGAAGTTTATGAATAAAGATAATATAACGAAGGAAAAAACCTCTCTCATCGATCATATTGGTAATTTAATAGGGATCATTGTGATAGGTTTCATTCTTTTCATTTTAGCTTGGCCAGTAATCGATCCAACTCCAAACAAATCTTCTACCCTAAAAGAAAACGCAAGGAATCTGACAAATTAAATAATGTAAAGACCTTGCCTGTAGCATACACCATAGGTCTTACAGAACAAATTCATCACGTGAATTAGATTTGATTGCCTAATTAATTTTAATTTTAAACCAGCTACGCTTCCCCACCTTAAAAACGTCCCCATTCTCAACTTCAACTCCAGCATCAAAAAGAGGGATATTGTTTCCGTTAACAGAAACAGCACCTTGTTTAAATAAACGACGCACTTCACTTGCACTCTTAGAGTTATCGAAAAACTTATTTACCAGATCTATTGCAACCCACCGAGAACCATCTATTTGTAAAACAGGAATATCACTAGGGGTAATTTTCTTCGAAAAAGTGTTTTCAAACCACTCTCGTTCAGTCTTGGCTGATTTTTCATCGTGATATCGTTTTATTATTTCTTCGGCAAGAAATTTTTTCCACATCATTGGATCGGAGGCAACCTCTTTTTCTACTAAGGAAATCTCTTCATCCGGAACCTTTGTATAAATTTTAAGATAATCCACAATCAATTTATCAGGAATTTTCATACAACGTCCAAACTTATCGCGGGAAGAATGCCCTAACCCAATATAATTATCAAGACTCTTACTCTGCTTAGCCTTGCCATCGATCCCTTGTGTTATTTTTGTTGTAATAATAACCTGGGGCTTCTGCCCAAATTTTTGCTGATAAAAACGTCCCAACATTTCATTGAATAACTGGTCTGAGCCTATTATGGTTAAATCTGATTCAAGAACATAAGAATCATAGCCCTGAAGTATAGGATAAATCATCTCATGTAAATAAATATCCTCCTGGTTTGCAATCCGCCGTTGAAACATATCGCGGGAAATAAGACGGGAATGAGTTACCATAGATAATAATTTTAAAAATTCTGACAGCTTATACTTGGAAAACCATTCCGAATTTCTTCTAACCTCGAGTAAGTCTGGATCATCAAACTTAAGTACCATCTTTGCCTGTCGAATAAACTCTTCAGCGTTTTTATCAATCTCGGACTGAGGAATAATCGGACGAGTATTACTTCTGCCGGTGGGGTCACCTATCTGGGTAGTAAAATCACCTATCAAAAAAATCACCTTATGACCAAGGTCCTGCAATTCACGCATCATCCACAAATTAACGGCATGCCCGATGTGAAGGTAGGGTGAAGTAACGTCAACACCATATTTAATTCTAAATTTTTTTTTCGAGTCAATCAGTTCTTCAAACTCATCCAATGAAAAAATTTCATCTGTTGTTCTAGAAAAACTTTCCAGAAGTATTTTTTTCGATTTACTGACTGACATGAGCAATTACCGAGTACAAGTTAAAGGAGACCCTATCTATAAATAGAATCAATTAAAGCAATAAGTTAGATCATGTTAAAAAAAACAACGAGTGGATTTTAGGGGTTTTAAAATAGAAAGTCAATTAGAGGCATATTAAATTACAAAAGTCCATCAATTGATCTAGATATGTTGTATTTTAATAAAAACCGTCCCACAAAATTTAAAAAAAGCTTTAACCACAAAAATCACCCCCTCTAACTTTTATCTTAATGATTCAAAAGGTAAAATAAAAATTGTCTAATATTTAAAAAATTAATGGAGGTCATTTCATGGCTATTTATATGACAGCCCAGTATCAAGTTCACCCCAGTCAAATTGAAAAAGTCAAAGAAAGCATTAGTTCATTAGTGAGGCATGTAAAAAACCATGAGCCGTTAACCACTATCTACATAGCTCAACAGGAAATACTAGACTCGTCTAAGTTTATGCATATTTTAAGATTTGAAGATGAGGCAGCACTAAGAATTCATCAAAGTTCGCCAGCATCAGCACGATTTGTTAAGACTGTATACCCACAAACCATAAGACCAATAGAATTCATGGAGTACAATTTGATTGGAACAATCAACCCATGAAAAAATAGTTTAAGAAATCATACTGTCAGGTTAACTCCTTAAGCATTTGCGAAAGCTCGGACAAACGCTTCTCCACGTCAGGAGGAAGGTCGCTAGAGGAAGATAAGCCTGGATTGGAAAAATAACGCGCCAACTGGCTATGTTGATCAAGACGCACCCAGTTTTTCTCATCGGCAGATATTTCATCATCTTTTTCAAGCCTGCCCTTTCTAATTTCAGAAATCAGCGACTGAGTTAACACATTACGTATAACTCTGCCAGACCTTCTAATCGATACATTTCTATGTAAAATTTGTGATGCACGTACTTTGGCCATAGAATCAAACCTCTATTAGTGGACTTAAAATTAGGAAGGACATCATCTTATTTTTTTCCGATAGAGCGTCAACATCATAAACGCAGACAAAACAAAAATAAAAATCCCAACAAACTGTGAGGTCGAAAGAACTTGCTCGACGGGGAAACCCCTATCGTCACCCCGAAGATATTCAATCACAAACCTGCCAATCGAATAGAGAATACCATACGTCCAAAGTATCTGCCCATCAAACACTTTTTTCTTACTTAGCCACATTAAAAAAATAAAAATAAACAAAGCATTTAATGAGAGGTATATTTGAGTAGGGTGCAAAGAAATATTAAGTGGAGCTAATGATCGATGGTCTGTAAAAATAATCCCCCAGACAACGTCAGTTTTTTTGCCATAACAACACCCAGCAAAAAGGCATCCCCATCGACCTATTCCTTGACCCAATGCTATTGAAGGTGCAAGCAGGTCTGCCGTTTTCCACATAGGCATCCGGTGACGTTTTAGATACCATAAAGACACAAGAACACCTAAAATCAATCCCCCATAAAAAACCAGTCCTCCTTTCCAAAACTTAAAAGCCTCCAGTGGATTAGTTAAAAAATATCGATACTCAACAACAACGTAGAGCAAACGCGCCCCAACGAGAGCTGATATCATGACATAAAAACAAAGATCTAAAATTTTTTGGGGATCAAGCCCTTCCTCCTTTGCTTTAGAAGAAGCAAAAAGAATCGCGAACAAAAACCCAGTGGCTACCATTAATCCATATGTAAAAATCTTTAAAAAACCGAATTCAAATAGAATGGGATGCATAAGTTTAGAGGCGATTACAAAATACTAAGCAAAAAGGCTAGTCCTAAGCTGGCTTATTCGGTGGAGCTGAAACGCTCTTGTTTTCTGGATAACCAAAAAACAAATCATAGATCATAAAACTGACCCCTGTTGTAATACACGCGTCAGCTACGTTAAAAGCAGGCCAATGAAACCCTTCATAAAAAATATCTAAAAAGTCGATCACCTCTCCATATAAAATGCGATCAATAAGATTACCAACAGCTCCGCTAAAAATTAAAATCAAGCCAAGTCTCACTGCTCGTTTGTTATCGGGTGATTGATGAAATATACTAAGAATAGCGATTATCGCTATTATTGTAACTAATACTAAAAATAAAACCTTGTATTCAGATTCGTACCTAGCAAACAACCCAAATGCTACACCAGGATTTCGAATGTGAGTAAGGTTAAAAAATCCCTCGACAACAGAAATCGAGTAATGTCTTGGAATATGGAGTGTGACCCAAAATTTAGTCATTTGATCCAATATAATCAATACATTGGAAATCAAAAAAAGCTGTATGTATTTATTTCTCAAGGTAGATCATGCCTTTTCTAGTTCTAGGTTGGCGATACATCGAAAACAAATCACTGAATGCTCTCCCTTGTCGATACTATCTTCCTCAAAATAATTCCAACATCTTTCGCATTTTTCCCCCCTCATGCGACTAACTCCAACTTTTAGGCCTTCTATACTTTCACTAGAATAAACTGTATCATCATCTTCCAGTGCATTAACTACATTAACAGAGGAGACAATAAAAATGAATTTAAAGTCCGAATAATTATCACCCAAAACAGAACAAACATTTTTTGGCAACACCAATCTCACTTGCGCATCTAACGAGTGACCAATTACCTTTTTGCTGCGACACAATTCCAATGCCTTACTCACCTCACTCTTTAGGTCCGTCAACATACTCCACTTAGAAATAAATCTTGCGTCAACTGACACATCAACTAAATCTAAAAATGAACTCATATGCACACTTTTATCATCTGAATTTCGCATGGTAGCCCAAACCTCTTCTGCTGTAAAGCTTAGTACAGGAGCCATCAAACGAGTCATACCTATCAAAAGCTCATATAAAACAGTTTGCCCTGACCTCCGCGCATTAGATTTTTTTGGGGAGGTGTACAGACGATCCTTTAGAATATCTAGATAAAAAGCGCTAAGATCCACAATGCAAAAATTATAAAAACTATGGTAAAAGACATGGAATTCATAGTTTTCAAAAGCTTGTTGGATTTTTTTGTCCAAAAGTTTGAAACGATAAAGAATATATTTATCTATTTCTAAAAGGTCATCGACAGCCACTGAATCTGTTACTGGATCAAAATCATATAAATTCCCCAGAAGGTATCGGAAAGTGTTTCTTATTTTTCGATAAGCTTCTGTCAAACGCTTTAATATTTCCTGAGATACACGAATATCTTCTCTATAGTTTTCAGATGCCACCCAAAGCCTTAAAATTTCTGCGCCATACTGATCAATGATTTTTTGCGGAGCAATTACATTGCCCGCAGACTTTGACATCTTCTTCCCGTTACCATCCACTACATAACCGTGGGTGAGTACCGCTTTATATGGAGCTTTACCTCGCGTGCCGATTGACTCTAACAACGAACTATGAAACCAGCCTCGATGCTGATCGCTTCCTTCAAGATAAAGGTCGGCTGGCCAGCTCAAACTAGGATTGCATTCAAGAACGGCCGCGTGACTAACTCCCGAATCAAACCAAACATCTAGAATATCATTGGTCTTTAAAAATTCTTTGCTTCCACAGGAGCAAGTTGTACCTTCAGGAAGAAGCTCTAAAGAATCTTTTTCAAACCAGAAGTCGGCACCGTTTTTTTTCACAAGTTCGGCAATATAAGCAAATACTTCTGGAGAGCGCAGCATTTCATTACAGGACACACAATTAAATAGTGTGATTGGAACACCCCATGCCCTTTGACGAGAAATACACCAATCGGGACGGTTTTCTACCATATTAAAAATCCTATCTTTTCCCCAGCTCGGTATCCACTTAACCTGTTGAATGGCATTGAGAGCTTTATCACGCAAATGATTAGTTTCCATAGATATGAACCACTGACTTGTTGCTCGAAAAATGATGGGTTGATGGCAACGCCAACAATGTGGGTAAGAGTGATTAACCTTATTACCATGAATTAAATATCCATCCTGCCTGAGTTTTTCTACGATCAAGGGATTGGCCTTACGTACAAAAAGTCCGCCAAACTTTTCAACTTCAGGGTTAAATATGCCTCCATCATCAACCGGATTATATGTTTCCAGATTGTATTTCTGACCAACAATATAGTCCTCTTGTCCATGACCGGGAGCAGTATGAACACATCCTGTTCCCTGTTCTAAAGTCACATGATCACCGAGAACAATGCGTGAGTCACGATCAATAAACGGATGTCTGCAAACGACCTCCTCTAAGTTTTTCCCAAAATAACTACCAAGAACTTTATGCTCCTTGACGTCCCATTCTAAAATCAGTTTCGATAAAAGTTTTTCTGCAATCACGTAAACCTCATCATTTATCTCGACTGCCGAATACTGAAGTTCTGGATGTAAACATACAGCGAGGTTTGCGGGCAACGTCCATGGAGTGGTTGTCCATATAACAAAGTTAATTTTTGCCGGATTAATATTTCCAAACTGTCTACCAAAACCAGACTTAACAGGAAATTTGACATAAATGGATGGAGACTGGTGGTCTGCATATTCCACTTCTGCTTCTGCTAAGGCCGTACGACATGAGGTACACCAGTGCACTGGCTTTAATCCATTAAAAACAGATCCATTTATTGCAAACTTCCCCAACTCCTCTACAATTGCAGCCTCATACGAATAAGACATAGTAAGATAAGGATTTTCCCAGTCAGCGAAGATTCCCAAACGTTTAAACTCTTGCGCCTGAATATCGATAAATTTATCAGCGTATTCGCGACACAATTTGCGAATTTCTGATTTTGAAGGGGTATTTTTTTTTTCTTTCTGTACCTTTGTTACTTGGTGCTCAATAGGAAGACCATGACAATCCCAACCTGGAACGAAACTCGCGTCGTAGCCACGCATTGTCATAAAACGAACTATAAAATCCTTAAGAATTTTATTGAGAGCATGCCCCATATGAATATGTCCGTTGGCATAAGGCGGGCCATCGTGAAAAACAAACTTAGGCTTCCCTTTAAATTTTTTACGAATCAAAGCATAAATATTATCTTTTTCCCATTGAGCAAGAATTTCTGGCTCCCTTTTAACCAGATTGGCTTTCATCGGAAAATCTGTCTGTGGTAAATTTAGCGTTTCTTTATAGTCCATTAAATTATTTTGGTTATAAAATTTTCATGGCTGTTTTTGCCTCTAACAAAGTAGCCCTTGCAACTGCTCTTGCCTTGTCTGTTCCTACCTGAAGTATTTCATATACCTCTTTAGGTTTTGCGGCTATCCCTTTTCTCTTCTCCATCATCGGAAGCATCGATTTTAACAAATTATCTGCTAACTTTAGTTTACAATCTCCACAACCGATCTCAGCTTTCTTACAAGCAGAAATAATTTCCTCCTGTTCTTCTAAAGGAGAATAAATCTTATGCATAGGAAATAAATTGCAAGCGTCTGGATCACCTGGGTCATCTCGCCTCCCACGTGCTGGATCAGTAAGCATAGCTTTAATTTTTTTTGTAATATCTTTTTCTGAATCAGAAAGGAAAATAGCATTATTGTAACTCTTACTCATTTTACGCCCGTCTATCCCATTAAGTTTAGGAACATCTGAAATCTTAGCCTCTGGCTCCACAAACACCTTTCTCTTATATAACTTATTAAAGCGTCGGATTATTTCTCGCGAAAGCTCCAAATGAGGAACTTGATCAATGCCTACAGGGACCGCATTCGCTTTGTAAAGTACAATATCGGCAGTCTGCAAAACGGGATAACCTAAAAAACCATACGAGCTCATGTCTACACTTTTAACTTCATCCTGCTTTTCTTTATAGGTCGGATTACGCTCAAGCCATGGGACTGGAACCATCATAGAAAGTATAAGGTGTAATTCCGCATGCTCCGGAATTTCCGACTGCACAAACAAGGTACATTTTTCTGGATCCAAACCCGAACTCAACCAGTCAACAGCAACTTCAAAAGAGTATTTTTTAAGAAGTTGAGGGTTTTCATATAATGTTGTAAGTGAATGCAAATCCGCGATGAAAAAAAAGCAGTCAAAATCACCTTGCATGGTAACCCAGTTTTTCAGTGCACCATGATAATTCCCCAAATGCAACTGGCCCGAAGGCTGCATACCGCTTAAAATTCTTTTACCTGCAGTCGCCATCTTTACGTTATTAATTATTGAAGATTATAGAGAAGGTGAGGCTAAGCAATAAATTGAGTGTATCAAACACCTCTTTCTCAACTGTTAAAATTTGAAGAAAAATTTTAATTGGCTCTTCCAAAATAAACCCAAAAATATTGGTATGCGCAAAACGATCTAACAAAATTGCTCCCAAAAGAAAAAAAACTCCTATACGATCCATGTCACCGAGTCGCGCTGCTACGCTAGCTGGAACTAATCCTTTTATAACACTAGAACCATCCAGTGGAAATACTGGTAATAGGTTGAATATCGCCAACATCACGTTTATATATAGCCCAAAACTTATTAAAATAAATAAGCTCAAATTATCAGAAAAATCAATAACCCGAATAAAAAAACTAAAAATTACTGCAAGCGCTAAATTAGACAGCGGACCAGCTATAGCAACATACATCATATCTCGTCTAGGATTTTCAAAATTCCTTGGGTCCACAGGAACTGGTTTAGCAAAACCAAGTCCGAAAAAAAAAATTAAAAGCGTGCCGACTGGATGCAAGTGCTTTAGAGGATTAAAAGAAAGGCGTCCTTGTAATTTGGCAGTATTATCCCCTAATAGAAATGCCATTCTTCCGTGAGAATATTCGTGCACGGTCAGCGACATCAAAACTGCCGGGACCATCAATCCTATTAATTCCCATTTATCAAAAGGAAACACTGATTCGCAACCTCAAGTCAACAAAAACAATCGACTAGCTTCGTATCAAAATAATCACCATTTAGGCTTCAAAAGAGAGGGGATATTTATGCTCTCTGGAATACCAAAGACACGAGGCGGGAAAAAGCAAATTAATCAAAACTTCTAGCTCTGCCACTGAAACATATTATCTTAAAATGGCTTAAATTCCCAATTTTATAAGAGGTACTTATTCTGTTGAGCGAGTCTTGGCATATTTAAGATAAGTATAAAACATCATCGATATAGACAAAAATACCCCAAGAAAACCCTCTCTGAAGCCTTGCCTAAAAAAATAAGTTTTTATAAAAGCCCAAAACGGTCTTAAATAAAGATGAGTCCAGTTAGCTTTCCAGCATAACTGTTTCTTTTCCTCCGCATAGAGGGATGAATATCGATTCTGACGTTCAATATAATCTTCCATCCCGTCAAAAGAATAATGAAAAATAGGTTGATTCACAATGCCCCCTGTTACGTCCGGAGTTAATCTTTCATGTACCATGGAATCCGAAAATGAGACCCTCTCCTTGTCATACAGTCTAGAAATTAAGTCGGGATACCAACCGCCATAACGGATCCAGCGATCCGCAATAAAATTTTTTCTGGGAAATTTATAAAGTGGAAATTCTGGTTGACCTGCAAGCAACTTTTGAATTTCTGCTGCGCATTCAGAAGGAATCACCTCATCAGCATCAACATTTAAAATCCATTTATTAGTTGCCTTTGAAGCGCAAAGATTTTTTTGCAATCCATACCCTAACCAATCTTCTTGAAATACCTTGTCAGTAAACTCACGACAAATCTCTACCGTTCGATCAGTACTAAAGGTGTCAATGACCACTATCTCGTCAGCCCACCCAATACTTTTCAAGCAACGCTCAATATTTTTTTGTTCATTTTTGGTGATTATAGTAATTGAGACCTTGTTCATAAAATTATCCATGGCAAACAATCAATTCTTCAAATCAAGACCAACCTACCAACATCAATACCAATACAATTAGACTGCTTTACTAAAGCGACCAGATTATAACACTTTACTTAGCACTAAACTCTAAGTGATTAATTTTTTTGGCTTTTTGTAAAATATATTAGTATAATCTGGCCTAGTCTTAGGTCTGAAATAGTAACTTCTCGGCAGTTATTTGCCAATATGGCCAAATGGAAACTATCCTTGAAAAAATTATAGGCGCTCTTGAAACGGTCTGGTTTAAACTGGCTATCTTACTAAATTTGGAAGAAGTGGGAAGCATCAACGCACTTCAACCAATTTTAGCTAATATTCTATCCGATCCCCTGCTCCTCGGATTAACTTTAGCTATCCTTACAATTATTCCATATACTGTACATAAAATAAAAACCGCATATTCTGAGAAAGAAAAACGACTGGATGCTTTGCTACGCGAATTAGACGACGAAGATAGCGAAGAAACTGTTGCAAGCAACCCTCTGTTTCAGAACCAAAAAACGAACGATTTTAATTCCAGTCTATCGACTAGCCAATTAGACGATGAAGAATATGGAGATGAGTTCGAATCTCCAAGCTCACAAAAAACAGTTACCCCTCAGGAAGAACTCGAACAATCCCCACAAGAAATATTTAAGAATCGAAATATTTTAGATAAAGATTTTGGTTGGGAAAGCGATACCGAGGAGTGGGATGAACTTTATGATTATATTTCTAAACCATTCCAAAGTGACATATCGAAAGAAGAAGGTGATATATCGACGGTTTCTCAAAAAGAAGGCGAAACGGGAACAGCGCCTCAAAAACAAGAAACAACAGCAACCACTCCAAAAGAACTAGATCAAATATCAAGTGAAATAAAAGACGATGACTTTGGCTGGGAGAGCGACCATGACGAGTGGGATGAACTTTATGATTACGTATCAGGCAAACCATTTGATACAAACGACCAGTCGACGAAAGTTTCTCCAAGCAAGGAAGCTTTGCCTGAACCGAAAGATTCCTCCCACACTTCATCCCCAGAAATGGAGCAAAGCATACCTTCTGAGCTTAAAGAAGATTCTGTTCCTAACGAAGAAGTAATTTCAAACATAGATCATCAAGCCATTGAACATACAAAAGATGAGCCCTCAAACATCGGTATAGATGAGCTTGCTACGCTCATTGAAGATGAAACTGTATTGGATGTTGATTTAACTAATGAAGCATTAGATCAGAAAGAAAAGGTAGTTGAAAGAATTACTGAAGAAGCTGAAGAAACTTCGAACATTGGCATAGATGAGCTTTCATCTCTAATAGAAGAGGAAGACATGGGTGTGCCTTCGGATAAGGCAGAAACTACTACAAATATTTTAGAAGACGCTAAAGGGCTACCGGTACCTGCCATATCTTACTCTCCTGCTCCTAAACGTGTTGAACTTACCCTTGAAGAGGTTGAACCTGAGGTTGAACCAAAAATAGTGGCGCAAAGCCCGATCCTTGAGTCCCAAAAACTTGAGCCACAGGCCGCAACGCCTTCTGCCGGCCCATTACTAAACAGCATGCTAAATTCATCAGTTTCAGCAAAGACCGATGCTTTAGTCAGCAGGCTAAAAACATTTCAAGCAGAATTGGAAACTCGTTTTCAATCCCTGGAAAATGAGCACGAAAAAACTGCAGAAGCTGCCCCAGCCGAAACCCTCCGAAAAAAACAAGGGAATTATCAACCCGCTAATTTGAGCTATCAAAGCAAACGAAAGTCGCGATCGAACAAGGAATATTTGCGCCAACTAGAATCATTTATTTTTATGGCAAGACAAAAAAGCAATAAAAACAACTAATCATAAGAAAACACCCCTATTACCAAGCAGAAAGTGAAATATAGTAAGCAGACATGCCATCATCAACAGTAAATATCATTCCGGTGGGCGGAGGAAAAGGAGGGATTGGAAAGAGCGTGATTTCCACCAACCTTGCCGTAGGAATAGCACTTAGCGGACAAAAGGTTATTCTTATGGATGGTGATTTTGGTTCCTCCAATTTACATGCTTTACTTGGCATCAGCCATCCCCTGTATGGGTTCCAAGATTTGTTCATTAATAAAAAGACACCAGATTCATTATTAATAGAAACAGGAATAAGCAATCTCAAGTTTATAAGTAGCGCTGGTGATAATCCCGGAAGCGCAAATATTGATTCAGAGCGTGTAAAAAAAATCATCTCTTTCATTAAGAAGCTTAACGCAGATACCGTTATTTTAGATCTAGGACCAGGGACGAGCTTTAATGTGCTGGATTTTTTTAATATGAGTTCAAAAGGTATCGTTATGAGTTCTCCTGAAACGACGTCCGTTATGAAGACTTTCAGTTTTGTCCGTTCTGCATTATTCAGACAAATAAGCAGGCAACTAAAAAATCTTTCCGCTTTACAAAAACTAGTGGACCACTCAAAACCAACAAATGCAGATTTGGAAACCTACACCATAGCAACACTAAAGGAGAATGTTAAAAAAATTGACAAAACTCAAATTGAAAAGGTGGAAAAAATCATCAACGAGTTTAAACCAACAATCATTATTAACCGCGTCCGCAGTAAAAAAGATTTACTAGCGGGGAATAACCTTGTTAGCTTGGTAAAAAAATATCTAGAAGTAGACTTAAACTATATTGGATATATTGTAGAAAGCGACCGAGTCCGTGAATCCGTTGAAGATATGGTTCCTTTCCTTATCAAAAATCCGCAAAGCAAACCTTCTGAAAACCTTCAACAAATTATTGGAACATTGACCAATACCGACCTCCACCTGGTCAAGGAAGATGGAAGAATTTTTGTTTCAAAGCAGGTTCGCCTTAATTCGGGATGGGATGCATAATTTGTAACTTCTAGGCTAATTATCCTTTCCAATACCCTGCTGACAATCATGTTAAAAAAAGTAACAATAAATCACCTTAAAAAAATTTTACGACTAAGCAAGTCACATAAGTCAGAAGTATATGTCGTCGGAGGGACACTAAGAGATATTTTTTTACGTCGTCAATGTTCCGACTTTGACTTTGCTACCACCGATGCTTCTATTTTAGCAACACAATATGCCAATAGCATAAAAGCTGCCCTTGTCCCGTTAGACACAACACCAGGACAAGAAACTTTTCGCGTTGTCATAAAAAAAAATTTTTATTTTGACTTCTCTGAACTACAAGGAAATAGCATCGAGTCAGATCTAAATCGACGTGATTTCTCAATTAATGCGTTAGCAGTTCCTCTTACAAATTTCATAAAAGGAGCCAATAAGTATATTGATCCTAGTAATGGAAGAGATGATATTAAAAATAGAATTATCCGCGTCCTCCCTGGACAAATATTTTCAAATGATCCTTTACGAATGCTTCGGGCCTTTCGTTTCATGAGTGTCCTTGGATTCCAAATAGAAAATAAAACTTTAAAAAAAATCACAACGCTTAGGTCGCAAATCAATCGAGTATCCCCTGAGAGAATATGGGGTGAGCTCAACCTTTTACTTAGTTCTAAAAAAGCAAGTCCGTCGATTAAAGCAATGGATGATATTGGTCTATTGGAGAATATTTTCCCTGAGCTCTACAAAAACAAGGCCATACTACCGACTTTTAAAATACTAAATCATCTAGAGAAATTACTTTCAAACCCTAAGCAAATAGACGCTAAACCAACCAAAGAAATCAAAAAAATTCTTTTAGAAAAATCTCAACTAATCAAACTTGGGTTCTTGCTTTATCCATTAGCCCAAAAGTCTTCCACAAATAAGATTGCCCGTAATCGCAAAACAAGTCGAAAAACTAAAATCAGCAAGGTACTTTCTGAGCTTCGTGCTTCAAATGCAGATATTGATTTTGTTAACTCAATGATCATTTGCGCGTACTCACTTGCTAATACAAAGTTTAGTTTTACAAAAAATCTCTCTAGTCGAGTTGAACTTTATCAGTTCATTCACCAAAACGAAAAAGTTCTAGTTCCTGGGTTGTTCATACATTTAGCTAATCGTCCAAACTTGCCAACAAGTAAGGAGTGGAAGGTGGACTCTGGTGCAATGAAAACAAGGCATATTTTAGAATTTTATTTTCAAACTTATCTACCATCCAAAAGAAAAAAATCTCTTTTAGATGGCAATGACATTCAACATATGTTTAAAATCAAACCTAGCCCAACCTTCAAAACCATACTTTATAAAATTGAAGAAGCTCATGTCTTAGGTGTTATAAAAAATAGATCTCAAGCTATTAAACTTGCAAAAAAATTGATCAAAGAAGTATAAAAAGGAAATAGTTAATGTCTGGGAAATACAGCACTACTGAATGGAATAATAAGAAGGTGATTTTAGGTGATGACTCATTAAATAGCAACACACCTATTAATATTCTAATTGGCTTTCATGGAGCAGAATCGACCCCAGAAAACATGTTGATCCATGGGAACAAACTAAAACTAAAAAATACCTTCATGGTATTTCCCGAGGGTTTGGTCTATGCTGGCAAAGGGCGCTGGAGTTGGTGGGTAGATGGACCTAAACAAAAAGATTCTGTAAACGATTTTTTGAAATTTTCTTCCAATATAATAAGCATGGCGCAAGACTATCTGAACAGCAGGTATGAAAAATTAGAAACCCGAATTTGTCTCTGGGGGTTTTCACAAGGAGGTGCAGCCGCTTTAATCTATACTTTATTAGGTAAATACTCTCTGCATAAAGCCGCATCTGTTTGCGGTTTTCTTCCAGAGTTTTCTGAAGATGAAACATTTTCAGAGTCATCAGTTCCGATTCTTGGAATTTTTGGTTCTAATGATGATGTAATCCCATCATTCTTAGCCGAACATGCACTTGAAGAGATGAAAAAGAATGGACACATCCCTATCCTAAAAGAAACATCTCAGGGTCACGAACTTAACGCAGAAAACCTCATGGAATTAAATGACTTCTTTTTTCTTGAGCACAAACAATACATAAGCCTATGCAAATAAAAGTTCTTTTTTCCTCTTCACTTACTTAATAAAATAGTTAGAAAAAAGTTGAATTACTTATTATCTATTGACAAAAAAATAGCTTCTGATAAATTCTTAATTGAAATTTAATTGAGTTCTATTCAGTAATAGGGAAGACGGTTAGAAACCGTCGCGGACCCGCCGCTGTAACTGGGGACGAAACCTGTACTCGCCACTGCATTTTTTGTGCGGGAAGGCGCAGGAAGTAGGTCGATCCAGAAGCCAGAAAACCTGACTGAATATTTTTTTAATCTCTTCGGGACTCGAGAGGTGATGGGCTTTAGCTTGTTCCCCACTACCTTAAGGAGTGGGGTTTTTTATTTCCTTCCTCCTTAAATAGGAATGTTTCCATTCCAAAGAATTTCCGAGACAACATTTGTTAAAAGTAAAAAACGCCCATGCCCTTATATTATTTAATTTTTTCTTTAGTCATTACCCAATTTCCTATCCCATCTGCAAGTGCCAAGGATATGATGGATCCTGTTATTGTTACTGCAAAAAAAATCCGCGTTAAAGACACAAAGGCAACTTATGCTTCGGAAGTTTATTATCGAAAAGATATCGAAAAATCAAATGCAAGGACAGTTATAGATTTTTTGAATCAGAATACGTCAGTCGTAATAATGTCAAATTCGGGAAACCGATCTGAACCAAAAATTGATATGCGTGGTTTTGGGATTACGGAAGGTTATAAAAATCTTGTAATCACGCTTAATGGACGACGATTAAATAATATTGATTCAACTCCTCAAGCGCTCGGAACCATATCAATTAATAATATTGATCGTATTGAAATCACAAAAGGAAGTGGATCAGTAATGTTTGGGGACGGTGCCCAGTCCGGAACAATACAACTCTATACCCTCGACACAATAGAAACCAGCCTAGAAGGCTCAGCAGGTAATTATGGCCAGCAAGCTCAAGGATTTACTACAGGTTATTCTAGAGAAAACTACATAATTTCCGCCTCAGGACTCCACAATGGTAATACCGGTTTTAGTGATAATGATCCCACTGGTGATTCTACTAACTCTGATGTAAGAAGTATTCAAACAAAGCTACGATATTTCCCAACTGAATCCAGCGAACTATTTTTTGAGAAAGATCTTTCAACGATTATGACTAGGTATCCCAATGGTCTCTCCAGAGAAAACTGGGATCAGAATCCAGGGTCAAGTTACAAGTTTGCATCTGGTGCAACAAAATATACGCGCACACATACTGACAGAGACAACTCCATAGTTGGAGGAATCGTAGATCTAACAAAAAACATTACATTCGCATTAAGCTATGCCCATCAATACAAGTTGGTCAACGCAGAAGATGCGGCTGATACTACAGCTAAATCAAACAATAGAAGGTACAAGCGTAGCGTTGTTGAAACCAGCCTAGACTGGAAAAGAGGACCGTTTAGAATTATTACCGGAGTACAAACATTTTTTGGGGAAATGATACAAGACACAATTACCTCTTCAAAAAACAATACGGGAATCTATTTTCAAAGTTTTCTCGACATTGATAACTCAACTCAAGTCTCCTTAGGAGGAAGATTCGAAAAAGTTAGCTACACAATGGATAACAAACCTGAAACCCCAACTTTAAAAGAATATAGGTTTTGGGTCTATGATATAGGAGCAAATAAATCAATCAATAACCACCTCAGTCTATTTTCTAATTTTAATACATCATTTCTTGCTCCGGATATTGATAGAATTTTCGGATTTAATGCTGCCTTCACTGCAAAAACATTTAACCCATGGGTTACACCTTCCAACTCGCAAACCCTAAATATTGGTCTCAACCATGTCACGACCAAAAATAAATTAAAAGTTACATTGTTTAATATTTTTGCAAAGAAAGAACTATATCTAATTCCTCATGGTGCCTTTATTAATACAAACCTTGATAAAACCCATAAATATGGATTGGAGTTACAAAATAATTTTGTAGCCAACAACAACCTTTCAATGTCTATCAATTATGCATGGACAAGGGCCATCATTAAAGGTGCGGGAACTAGCCACTCTAAACTTGGATGTGGCAAATGTGATGGTAATTTTCTGCCTGGAGTAGCAGAACACAATTTAACCCTTGGGTTTAATTTCAACCCTTCGCAAAAATCAACAATAGTTTTAAGCCAAAGCTTTCGTAGCGAGGCCTATAATGAGGAAGACATGGAAAATGACGATTTTGGTCATATGCAACGACCATTTACTTCTACGGATATTTCGTATGTATATAAATATAAGGCTAGCTCTGGAAATGGTTTGCTTAACTTGGGGCAATACGGCCCTCGTGAAGTCGAATTAATTGCGAAAATAGAAAATGTATTTGAACAATCTAACGGTGTACATCTAAAACTAGACGCTATTTATCCAGATCTTTACACCCGTAACTGGAATCTCGGAGCTAAATTAAAGTTCTAATTTAAAATTGTACTTATGAAAGCACAAATTCACAGCTCAAAGCTAGCACCTTCTAAATTTGTCATCTTTTATCTAATCATTCAAGCTCTATGTATCTTAATTATTCAAGAGACACACCCTGCTCCGCAGCGTGTTATTTCAACCTCTCCAGCAATTACCGAAATTTTGTTTGCAATAGGTGCTGGAGATCGCGTTGTTGGTGTGACAGACTACTGCAATTATCCTAAAAATGCATGTCGTCTTCCGAGTATCGGTGGACCATTAAACCCAAGCACCGAAAAATGGATCGCGTTAAAGCCAGATCTAATAATACTTCAAGATGACAGTGTAGTATTAAATAAGCATGCAAAGGTATTTAAAATACCCACTCTTCAAGTATCAGTAAATAATCTAAAGAATATTTTAAAATCCATTCAAGCTATTGCTGATGCGACACAAACACCTAGATCAGGAAAACAACTTGTTGATAAAATAAAGCGACAAATAGAAACTTACCGCATTAGCATAGAAAAGACTAAATCCCGCCAAGTATTGATGTTATTAAGTGACACCAATGACCCAAGTCGTGACCTTTATGCTGTTGGAAGAAATACTTTTCTCAATGAGCTTTTAACTATAGCCGGTGGGGAAAATATCCTTCCCGACACAATGGCAACCTATCCAAAAATTTCCAAAGAATTTATTATTGCTCAATCACCTGAAATAATAATAGAGATTGGACCAAAGTCTAATCTTTCGAATAAAGGAATCTTACTTAGAAAGAAAGCTTGGGGAAAATATCCAACACTACGTGCTGTAAAAAATGACAGACTATATTTTATTGGAGCCGATTATATTTTAATCCCTGGTCCACGCTTAGTAAATATCTTGGATAACTTGAGCCGCAATATTCATCCAGAACTATTTTCAAAGCAATCCGTTAAAAATCAAGCAACCGTCATTCAATGAATTCACCCATACTCCAAACTCAAGCTTTAAATTTTTCTTATGATCGAGATACTATTCTTCATTCCATTTCAATAAGTATTAATCCTGGAGAGTTTATAGGTGTTATAGGCCCTAATGGTTCTGGCAAGTCAACTCTTTTAAAAATTCTAGGTGGTCTGCTCAAACCAGCTTCAGGTCAATTAAACTTTAAAGGAAAAAACTATCTAGACTATCAACAAAAACAATTAGCACAATCTATTACATGGGTCCCTCAGGAACACCCAATGGTCTTTCCTTTCAAAGTTTCAGAAATTGTTCTAATGGGACGTCATCCTTACCTATCAGCATTTACTTTCGAAGGTGACGAAGATATTGAAATTGCTAGAAACGCGATGGAACGTACTCAAACTCTTCAATTTGCTCAACGAAACTTCAATGAGATAAGCGGGGGCGAAAAACAAAGGGTCGTCATCGCTGGAGCTATTGCGCAGGAACCTGAATTAATGATTCTTGACGAACCCACTTCCGCACTTGACATAAAATATCAAATTCAAATTCTAAGCATTCTCAAACAATTAAATGAAAGTAAAAAAACGACAATTGTTCTAGCATTGCACGATATGTATTTAGCTTCAAAATTTTGCAATAGACTTATTCTTCTTGAAGAAGGCACGGTATTCAAGGACGGAAAAAGCGAGGAGGTTTTACAAAAAGAACATATTGAAAAAGTTTACGGAATAAAGGTTCTCTTAATTCAAGATCAAAACGGAAGCATCATTGTTTCACCAGACACATTGTATGCAAAATGAATATTAATTTAATAAATCGAAAACAATATATTGGTCTTATTTTTTTATTTTTTATGTTTTTTCTTATTACTATTTCTATTACTCCATTGATTGGATCAGTACAAATCAATCTAGAAAATGCTTTCTCAAGAAACTTAAAATTTAACGACAACGTTGATGCAAACATCTTATTTCTAGCTCGCATCCCCAGAATAATTTTAGCAGCACTCACCGGGGCGGCCCTCGCAGTAGCAGGTGCGGTATTCCAATCACTTCTGCGTAATGATCTAGCAGCTCCATTTACTTTAGGGGTATCAAGTGGAGCAGCCTTGGGGGCAGTTATAGCAATGAGTATTGGATTACCACATGCGATAGCAGGAATACCAACCGTTCCAATTGCTGCTTTCCTGGGTGCTTTAGGTGCAATTACTCTAGTTTTTTCTTTAGCTAGAACTAGATCTGGAGAGTTTCCAACGCCTGTACTTTTACTTGCAGGTGTAACCGCAAATTTCTTTTTTGCAGCTTTAGTCATGTTAATTCATTACTTATCTGATTTCACACAATCTTTTAGGATAGTACGCTGGTTAATGGGTGGACTGGATATCACAAGTTATAAAACACTTATATCAATCTCTCCTATGATTTTTGTTGGGTTTGCTGTCCTTATGCTTTTCAGTCGAGACCTTAATGTCATAAGCACTGGAATTCATTCAGCAATGAGCCGGGGCGTGGAAGTTATTAAAGTTCAAAAAATAGGATTCATAATGGCCTCACTCTTAACCGGAGCAGTAGTGGCTTTGAGTGGACCGATCGGTTTTGTAGGTTTAATTGTACCGCATATAGTTCGTTTAATAGTTGGCCCTGATCTAAGAATTTTATTACCAGCGTCGATTTTTTTTGGAGCCAGTTTTCTTGTTATATGCGACACCTTAGCGCGAACCATTATGGCCCCAACAGAAATACCTGTCGGTATTATTACTGCTATGCTTGGAGGGCCTTTTTTTGTGTGGCTTTTAAAAAGGTCTAAAAACTAAAAGGACTAAAATTAAAATAATATTATTAAAATAAAAAGAGCTCTGTAATGCCCAAACAACCCCCAACTGATCCAAAGAAAAGAAAAGGACTTATTATTGTCAATACAGGTGATGGAAAAGGAAAGTCTACGGCAAGCTTTGGTTTAGCTCTTCGAGCCGCAGGCAATAAAATGAATGTTTTTATCATGCAATTTATGAAAGGTCCTTGGAAAGCTGGTGAGCGAAAAGCACTTCAAGAACTGACTGATTACGTTGAATACGAAGCTATGGGCGACGGATTTACATGGGACACGGAAAACACAGAACAAGACAAAAAAACAGCACGAGCAGCATTTAAAATAGCTAAAGAAAAATTAATGAGTGGAAAATATCAGATGATTATATTAGATGAAATAAACTATGTTCTAGATTATAAATTTTTCCCGCTCGACGAATTTCTAGAAACACTAAGAAACAAGCCTAAAGATGTCCATGTGGTCTGTTCCGGGCGTAATGCTAACGAAGAACTAATAGAAATGGCGGATCTGGTCACAGAAATGCGACTCATCAAACATCCCTTCGAAGAGCAAGGGATCCCAGCACAAAAAGGAATTGAATTCTAGTGAACGCTTTTTCTAGAAACCATACTAATAGACCATTAAAAGTAACATTAATATTTTCGTTATTTTTGCATGCCACAGGTTTTTATATTTTCTCGAATATCCCTTTAAATTTAACATCAAGGTCTCCCGATGCAGTTCCAATTAAAGTCACCGCTATCAACCAAAAAAAAGAAATACACTCAGCAAGCATGAGCAATTCCCCTAAACAAAAACAGCTTCAGTCAGTCCACTCGCCTAAATTAATTTCCACTGAGTTTAAAGAAATAACGACTAAGAAACCAACTCCAATTTATAAAAACAAACACCTATTAAATCCTATCCAGAAAAATGAAAAAATAATAAACCCTGTAGTTTTTAATCAAATACAATTGACTTCAAGCCATAATCAATTAACTTCTCGAATAAATTCTAAAAAGTTTTTTAGAAATGATGTCTCAGCAATAGCACCTCGTTTTTCAGAAAAAGATTACGATATAAAAAATAATGTGATGTATTCTCCAATACCAACAAAACATATAGGGACATCTCAAAAATTAATTCTATCTGAAACTGTTAGAAGTCGCAGTAGTTCAAACTTTAAAATCGCTGGTCCTCAAGGTTTAAATCCTACTTTTATGTATAAAAGGGATACAAATGAAAACAATACTGTGTTTTCACCTTATGTACGAAAAATCTCTCATGCCCAAGGTTTAAGCGAAGGATCAATTAATATATCCCAAACCACAACTATGGTAAAAGCCACTCCCCCACCTATAAATTCCTCTTCATTAGAATTAGGAAAACTACGTCGTGGTTTTTACAAAAAAGTTTGGGAGAAGGTTGCAAAGGCAAAGTATTATCCGAGGACAGCTCGTAAAAGGGGTTTTGAAGGAGAACCGATAGTCACTTTTTCGATTGATAGGAAAGGTGAATTAACCGACTTAAGGTTAATTGAGTTTTCTAGTTATAAATTACTAAATGAAGCCGCTTTAGAAACTGTACGACGTGGAATTCCATATCCACCGATCCCAAAACCTCTTGGAAGTGATTCTATTTTATTTAACCTTCCTATATCATATGTATTAAAGTAGTGTGAATATAAGCCAACGAAGAGCCAGATACGGTCAAGCGTAAACAAATGGAGTTTTGTATGAAGCAATCTAAATTTTTTATAATCCTGACAGCTATTTTTCTATTTCTTATAAGTTCTTGCGCGCCCAAACCGACTAAAAAGGTTCCCATAGAGTTCGAAGCTGGGCAAAAATATTTCCATCGAGTTTGTGCAAATTGTCATGGCGTAGATGCACTTGGTAAGAACACAAAAGCACCAGGACTTATAGACCCTGAATATCTACCTGAAAATTTTTCTGATGAAGAATTTTATCAGCAGATTGTTAAAGGTTCTAAAAAAATGCGCTCACAGCGCAACAAAGTATCCGACCCTGAAATCAAAGAAATTATAAAATATCTACGATATTCTCAAAAAGTTGCTAATCTGTTCGCAGAAGAAGATGACCCAGAAAATGATGACGAGGAATAATGACTGCCATCAATCTTATAAATGTTGACAGCTATATTATTTTTGGATAGATTAACCCGCTTCTAATCTATTTTCCCCTTTCGACCAGCAACCGATTCAATGGAGTAATTTAATATGACCGGCAAAGAAAATTATATTCAAAAATTATTTGCAGACCGTCTTGGTGGAAATAAATTCGGCAAAGACACTAAAATATATAAGTTTGAAAAAATTAAGCGTGCGAAACGTGCTGCAATGGATGCAAATCCAAATAAAGAGCTTTTTGACTTAGGTGTCGGTGAACCTGATGAAATGGCTTTTCCAGGTGTGATCAAAACATTACAACTAGAAGCCGAAAAACCAGAAAACAGAGGTTACACAGATAATGGAATTGAAGAATTTAAAGTAGCCGCTATAAATTATATGGATAATGTTTTTGGTGTTAAGGGCCTTGATCCTAACAAACATGTAAACCATACAATTGGTGCAAAGCCTGGACTCGCTATGCTGCCGTCTATCTTCATCAATCCAGGAGATATAACTTTAATGACTGTTCCAGGATACCCTGTAATGGGAACTCACACTCAATATTTAGGCGGCGAAGTCATTAATTTACCTCTCACCAAAGAAAATAGTTTTTTACCTGATCTTAAGTCAATCACATCGGATATTGCAAAAAGAGCCAAAATCCTCTACTTAAATTATCCTAATAATCCTACAGGTGCTAACGCTACTCAGGCATTTTATGAAGAGGCGGTTAATTTTGCTAAAAAAAATGATGTTGTTGTTGTACAGGATGCTGCTTATGGAGCATTAAATTTTGATGAAAATCCAAGCAGTTTCCTATCTATTCCAGGGGCCATGGATGTGGGAGTAGAACTTCACTCTCTTTCAAAGTCATATAATATGACAGGATGGAGGATTGCATTTGTGGTTGGTAATGAGTTAATAGTTAAAGGTGTTGCTCACGTAAAAGATAACATAGACTCTGGCCAGTTTGCGGCCATTCAAAAAGCAGCAATTCATGCTCTAGAGCACCCAGGTATTACTGAAACAATTCTTGAGAAATATCGCCGCAGATTAACAAAGCTAGTAGAAGCCTTAAACGCACTAGGTTTTGATGCAAGCATGCCAGGTGGATCATTTTTTCTTTACGTAGAAGCACCCAAGGGTGTAAAGGGTGGACAGCGATTCAAATCAGGTGAGGAATTCTCACAATACCTTATTAAAAAAATGATGATATCGACCGTCCCATGGGATGACGTAGGAAACTTTATACGCTTTTCTGCAACCTTTGCAGCTAAAGGCCCCGAAGAAGAAAGTCGTATAATAAATGAAATTAAAAACCGATTATCCTCCGTTCGGTTTGAATTTTAATTTCTTACAACTTACTAAAAAGTTAAATTTAAAAAACTGCGGATGAAAAAAATGCTCTTAAAGTAGAGGCTATTTAATCTCAAACCAAAACCTTACTTATTGATTTATCCAATGCAATGAAACATACAGCCTACATTGCAGTCGGATCAAACATTGGCAATCCCCTCAAAAATTGCACTGAAGCGATTCATAAAATATCAAAAAACGATTATATAAAGATCATATCCAAATCATCGTTTTATCAAACCTCACCTATTGGCCATATTAAGCAAGAGTATTTTGTCAATTCTGTAGTTAAAATTAATACTTCGTTAAATCCTGAAAGTTTACTCCCTTATCTATTAAACATAGAAACTGAGATGGGGAGAATTAGAAAAGAAAAATGGGGGCCTAGAGTCATTGATCTAGATCTATTATTTTATGACAGTCTTATATTAAACAAAGAGGCAATCACCATACCTCACCCTGAACTTCAAAAGCGAAATTTCGTTTTAAAACCACTATGTGAAATAGCAGAAACCTTAATCCATCCTAAATTAAAAAAGACCATCAAAACTCTTCTTAAGGAATCAACAGATGACTCAACAGTTGATAAGTTAAGCGGTGGCATGTAAATCATCAAGGTTGATTGTTTCTACAGAAGCTAAAGCCTGAGTCATAAGTTTCTCCCATGGATACAACCTCTCATCTGATTCTAAATATTTTTTTTTGCTACGTGTGGTCGGATGATTAGGCATAAAAACAGAACAACAATCGGGTTGGTTCTCTATGCTAATCTCATAAGTACCTATGTTTTTCGCATTGATTATTATTTCTTGTTTATTCATCCCAATCAAAGGACGAAAAACGCTCATTGGAGTAACACATGATACTGCCGCAAGGTTTTTTAAAGTTTGTGAAGCAACTTGCCCAACAGATTCACCGGTAACAAGCCCATGACAATTATTCAACTCGGCTAAAGCTTGCGCGATTCGATACATCATTCTTCTATATAATACAACTCGGTTCATATCGTGGCATTTATCTCTTATTGCCACTTGAATATCTTCAAATGGAACAACAA
This sequence comes from uncultured Nitrospinaceae bacterium, assembly GCA_964584125.1. Lineage (GTDB taxonomy): Bacteria > Nitrospinota > Nitrospinia > Nitrospinales > VA-1 > Nitromaritima. The sequence continues at coordinate 24,255 of CAZOYP010000022.1, forward strand.
ATAGTTTCCCACCACCTTGATAGCGATTGAGAATTTTTGCCAAGCGAACAACCTTGTCATAGCCACCGCGACCAAGAAAAGTTCGGTTATCAAAGAAAATACTATGAACACGGCAGCCTCTAGTCATGAGTTTATAAGTTGATACAGGACTATCAATCCCACCTGAGAGTAAGCTAAGAACCTGTCCCGAACTACCCACTGGCAATCCGCAGAGTCCAGAGACACGGTTATCAAAAACTATAGTTTCCTGAGGTCCAATTTCAACTTCAAGAATAAAATCAGCGCGATTGATATCAACTGAAAGACCTTTAAAGGAAAGAGCTTCCATAATTCGAGATCCAACCTCAAAATCAAACTCTTTGGATGTGACAGGAAAAGACTTATTAGAACGTCGAGTTCTAACACAAAACTTAAGCTGTCCCAAACTTTCAAGCTTTTCTTGAATCAAATTAATACCAAGACTTGCAATTTTATCAAAGTCAGGTTCAATCGAGTTTCCCACGCTTATAGAAGATATTCCAGGAACATATTTAAGATGAGCAATACATTTTTCTGCATCAACCAAGTTCATACGGCCAAGTATGCGACCATGAATTTTATTAATTTTAATATTTTGAATACCGTTTAGAGCGAAACGAATATTTTTAACAAGTTGGTTCTCAAAGTGCCTTCGGTTTCTACCTTTTAGGCCAATCTCATCGTAACGAATTAAAAGAGTTCTTGTTTCCATCAATTTTCAATGGTTGTTTTACTAAAGGTTGGATACAAATTTTTATAGGCGGTGGAAAACTCTTCAAGAAATATATCAATATCCTTAATCGTATTATTTCCAGAAAAAGAAATACGCAAACTGCATCGTGCTTCCTCTTCAGACAACCCTATCCCCATTAATATCTTTGATGGTTTCTTTGAGTTTGCGCTACAAGCGCTCCCTAACCCAACAAAAATATCTTTTGCCTCCAAATGATGCAAAAGCACTTCACCCTCTACTGGAGGAAAACTAAAGTTAACAATAGAAGGAGATTGTCGTTTTAGGTCATCAACCTCTAGCGAATTCAAACGAATATTTAGCTCTGGAATACGGTCGCTCAATTCATACAACCCTTGAACCAATCTATTTTTGAGAAATTTGTAGTGCTCTTGCATTTCATCAATTCGCTCAGAAGCAATTGAAATTGCTTTTGCCATCGCGCGAATCAACGGTACAGGGGGAGTTCCAGAACGAACTCCATTCTGCTGGTGGCCGCCATGGATAATAGGAATTAGAGATAGTTTCGAGTCATAAATTAAGAGACCTATGCCTTTGGGGCCATGAATTTTATGGGCAGATAATGAATAACCGGATAAACCAGGCCACATATCTGAAAAAATCTTTAAAATACCAACTGCTTGAACTCCATCCATAAAAAGTCGAGTATCCGGCGCTTTTGCACATAGAGCATTATAAACTGCAATAGGGTCATTAACCGTTCCTAGTTCATTATTAACATGAGACAGACACAAAAGTTTTGAGCGAGTATCAGAGAGAATGGAAACATCATTCAAGTCTAGGCGGCCTTCGGTTTGATATTCAAGCATGCTAAACGGATCGTTTCCAAAAGAGCCAAGATATTCTAGCGTTTCTCTGATACTAGGGTGTTCTAATCCAAGATAAGCAACTTTTTTATCTGGGAAACAACGTCCTTTAATAAATAAATTATTTGATTCACTGCCACCACTTGTAAAAATAATTTTATGTGTCGAAGGAATATTTAAAGCAACTAAAATATCTTCCTTTGCACATTCGATTAATTTTCTTGCATCAAGACCAATTGAATAAATAGCGCTAGGGTTTGCAAAATCCGAGTCCAATGACTCCTTCAGCACATCCATTACTTTTGGAGTAATGGGAGTAGTCGCGGCGTTATCAAGATAAATCATTGTATTTCTGTAAAATGTGATTGATTATCAGCCTTGGTACGGGGCCATGAGATCTTGATCAACACCTAGCCGATCTAATATTCTTGCGACAACAAAATCAACAAGGTCATCAAAAGATTTTTGTCCTGAATAAAAACCGGGAGATGCAGGTAATATATGGGCGCCTGCCTGATCAAGAGTTAAAAGATTTTGCAAGTGAATAGTACTAAAAGGAGTTTCTCTAGGAACAATAATTAGTTTACGCTTTTCCTTTAAAGTCACATCAGCAGCTCTTTCCACCATTGTTGTTGAAACTCCTGAAGCAATTCGCCCTATAGTTCCCATGCTTGCAGGAACCACAATCATCCCATCGGTTCGAAACGAACCACTCGCGATACAAGTATTTATTTTTGAGTTTTTATAGAGAGTTACATTTTCACCTGAGAAGTAGGACGTTTTTAAATCCAGTTCAAGCTTAAGCAACTCAACTCCACGCTCAGAAATCACCACGTGTAACTCTGAGCGATCTTTAAGAACATCAAATAATCGCTTTGCATAGCAGGCTCCACTAGCACCTGTAATTGCAAGTATAAATTTTTTCATCTCATGCACTTATTAACTGATGAACATCTTCACATAATTGACTGTGAATATCTTTAATTGTTCCACTACTTTTTATTCTTTTTATATTATTTCCATCAAATGAATCAAATATTTTTTGGACCTGATTGAGGTAATCCAACTTCTCAAACGAACTATGTGACTTACGGGAACTCTCTATTCTAGCTAAGCATTCTTCAGGTGATGCTGTAAAAACATAGGTTCTATCTGGAATTGGTGCAAAATTTTCATTTTCACGGAGAATATTTTTTGGATCCAGTCCCAGGGCTCCTTGATAAGCCGCAGTAGAATAATAATACCTATCCATAAGAACCACCTTATTTAAGTTCAAGGCAGGCACGATATTTTTTTCAACATCCTCCCGCCGATCTTTTATAAACCAAGAAAGCTCCTCTTCCCGAGTCAAATCGCCCCTACCATCACTTAATATTTTTCTGATTTTCTGTCCCCAAATACCATCCGTGGGTTCTCTCAATCGCGTCACAGGTATTTCAAGTGTATTGAGATAAGCTTCCATTTCCCGGCACTGGGTACTTTTCCCAGTACCATCTATACCTTCAAAAACAATTAACCAACCGCGCTCAGGCACAAAAACTCTCCTGTAAATAAAAGTTATAAGGGAGTAATACTACATTATTTTTAAAGGATAATGTTGGCTATTTAAACCAATGAATTGGACAGACAAATTGAAAGGAATAACTTAAGAGGCGGGAGTTTCACAGGTACTTGCCATTTTGTGTATAGATTCTACATCTGGGTTCATAATCATTATTTTGCTTAAACAACCATTGGTATTTAAAAAGAGATCCCCTTTTTTGTTAACCTGAAAAATTCTATCTCCTTTCTTATGTTCAATCTCTGCTGTAAATCTATGACTACGACCCTCAATTACCGTTAATTTCACTTCTTTAGCATATTTCCCTATAGCCTTTTCTCCTAAGTCTTGGTCACATACTTTCGCGATTCCCACCTCAGTCCACAAAGCTGTACAACTTATCTGTAGTTTATTCAAAGCTGCCAATGATGTCATATATGTTTTGGCAAGGGCCTTAGCTTTATTAGACTCTTGCATCTTAAAAAATCCTCCTACACAAGCTAATACAATAAGTAGCCTTATGGCCCATTTTTTAACCGGAAACTCAATTACCTTGGTGCTTTTAGACGGAACTTTTTTTTTCTTTTTTTTCTTTTTTTTCTTTTTTATAGGCTTATCAAGCGAGTCCTCTTCGGATTGAACCTTCTTTTTTTTCTTTTTTATAGGCTTATCAAGCGAGTCCTCTTCGGATTGACCCTTCTTTTTATTAATTTATTTAGGCTTTTCGAGCGAATCCACTTCCGATCGAACCTTCTCGTCTATTTTTTCTTCAGCCATTGGTAAATCCTAATTCATCTATCTGCTTTTAATTTCCTAAAATTTATTCCAGGACTTGTTAACTTTTCAAAGAAGAACCCAACCCCGCAACTTTGAGAAAAATGGCGGGGGGAAAATTGATGAAAAACGGAAGATGATTTTAAACCCTACTGATATCATATGCAATGGATTAATTCTTTAGCTACTCTTTCCATTTTGCATTGATTGCGAGGGACCCCATTCTAATGCCTCCCATTCTGAGACTAGTTAAAAGATCCAGAGATGGGAGAAAAAAAAAGCCCCGAGATACCGGGGGGTAAGGTACACTTTCAGCACGATCTTCAAGTTTTTTTGGGTCATTGCTAAAAGTAATAATATAGTTACCTAAGTCTGATCCTACTTGGCAAGGAAAACTATGTTGCGGAAGGTCACAAAGAAAATTATTATTCATTTTAAATTTTTGAGTAACGATAAAGCTGCTTTGCATGGTATCAAGGTTTTTGGACTTATCGATTAGTACTTTTTCTTTTTTACTTGCAATATCCGAATGAACCCCTCCTTCAAGCACCAATTCATCTATAAGATTACCCCTTGAACCAAACTGTTCTTTTATTTTATCGGCAAGAATTCGGTTAAGACTATATTTTTCCGAAGAGAAATATAAAAAAACATCACCCTCTGAGGCTGGCACTTCTACATCCTCTATCTCTGTTTCATCCAAAGAGCGGAATCCACCTTGAACGGGAGCATCTGGAGTAATCAAAGTCCAAAGCATGGGACCAAAACCAACGAGTGCAATTATACCGCTGTTTTTATTTTTTCTTGAACTTCCCTTAATAGCATCCGGTTTTAATTCGCTAGCCATCGCAGGAATCTGCGCACCAATTCGAGCCACATTCATAACAATTAGCGGCAAATCATCAAAGTTGTATACTTGTATTAGAGTGTGCCGCTTTGGCGGTTTTAAAACACCTTGTTGAGCTTGCAATGAAAAGTTCCTTCGGTAAATATCATAAAGTTAATTCATAGAATAAAATTATTACAGAGTTTTCTTCATACCTTCAAATATTTATCTATCACTTCTTCTCCCAAATTTTCCATTTTGTCAGTCGCAACATTTCTTCCCTTATCTAAAATATAAAAATGCTGGGCAACGCGCCGAGCGAAGGGAAGCTTTTGTTCAACGAGAAGAATCGTCATTCCCTTTTCTTTATTCAGGCGGATAATTATATCTCCTATTTCATGAACAATATTTGGTTGAATACCTTCTGTTGGTTCATCTAAGATCAATAGCTTTGGATCTATAGATAACGCCCTTCCAATTGCTAATTGCTGTTGTTGTCCCCCGGAAAGGTCTCCTCCTCGGCGATGAAGCATTTGTTTTAATACTGGAAAAATCTCGAAGATAAACTCAGGAATTTCTCGCAATCCATCCTTACGAGAAAGAAGTCCCACTTTAAGGTTTTCTTCAACACTTAATTGAGTAAATATTTCTCTACCTTGAGGAACGTAACCAATACCTCGGTACGCCCTTAATTCTGCAGGCTTTTTAGCAAGATCATAATCATCATATATAATAGAAGAAGAGGTAGTAGGCAGGAGACCCATAATTGATTTTAGAAGAGTGGTTTTACCAACCCCGTTTCTTCCCATCAGGCAGGTACAGGACCCTGTCAAAACTTTCAAATCAACATCCCAGAGTGTATGGCTTTCACCGTAAAACTGATTTAGTTTTTCCACCTTTAACAAAACATCAACTCCCTAAATAAACTTCGACTACATTTGGATCATTTTGAACATCTTCCATGGAACCTTCTGCGAGGACACGTCCCTCATGTAAAACTGTAACCCTGTTTGCAATAGAACGAATAAAATCCATTTCATGCTCAACAACAACGACTGAATGTTTTCCTGCTAAAGAAGTCAAGAGTTCCGCTGTCTGTTCAGTTTCTTGATGCGTCATCCCTGCAACAGGTTCATCAATTAATAACAGTCTTGGATCTTGCACTAATAGCATACCTATTTCCAACCATTGAGTTTGACCATGCGCCAACAATCCCGCACGCATGTTTTTTTGATCAATTAAGCCGATAGTTTCTAAAGTACCTTCAATCGTTTCTTTTTGGCGTCTATTTAGAGGTTTTAATAGCGACGTCCAAATATCTTTTTCAGCATGCAATGCTAGCTCTAGATTCTCATACACCGTATGGTTCTTAAAAACAGTCGGTTTTTGAAACTTTCTTCCAATACCAGCGTGTGCAATTTCATACTCCGTCATCTGAGTTAAGTCCAGAGTCTGTCCAAAAAAAACAGTACCCTCATCCGGACGAGTTTTACCAGTAATCACATCCATCATGGTAGTTTTGCCAGCTCCGTTGGGTCCTATGATGCAACGTAGCTCTCCATCATCAATATATAAATTTAAATCGTCAAGAGCTTTAAATCCGTCAAAGCTAACTGTCAGATTTTCTAAGTACAAGATACAAC
>CAZOYP010000023.1:0-26632 GCA_964584125.1 uncultured Nitrospinaceae bacterium
CTGAAATTATATTTTCTGGGCATTACAACATATCTCCTGCTTTGGTCATGAGAGAAAAAAACTTTCTATGGCCTATTTAATCAACAAAATTAAAATAAATTTTCCCTCAAGTCTCAAAGAGACATAGAGCCTTTTAAATTCATTCTTTGGTAATTAATCGTCTCTGTCTGATTAAAAGTTAACATTTCCACTCAACCCAGATTAGCCCTTGTCATTAAAATTCTCTGGTTTGGAAAAAAACCAGCACTTGAGTCATTCTCAACCGCTTGGTATCTTGACCAAGGTATAACAGGATACTTAAATCCGCAGTTTGGGGAAACCTAACGAGAATATTTTAGGACTATATCTGGGGAGTTGAGCTATATTACCTAAGCATACACTTATAATGCATAATTAATGTAAAATCCATTTTTTTTAGTCTTTTTAGTGTTCAAAATTTAACTGTAATAGGTCACCTCTGTAAACGTTTGATTTTTTTGTTAATTTAGAGAAGGGTTTGTTTGAATTAGAGGCCTGCTTTACTTAACCATGGAACAACTTCTTTAAAAAATGAAGTGATTGGTATCGCATGATCAAATTGATAATCATTAGAGAACAGTGATATGGGGTTTGGAAAGTTGGTTAAACGTCAAGATTTAGAAGAATTAGAGAATAATAGTTTGGCTCCATATGCAGTTAAAAGTGGTAACAGCAAAGGCCGTCAGTACAAAGAAAAAGAGCACCCCTACCGAACCCGATTTCAGAGAGATAGAGACCGAGTGATCCACTCATCTGCATTTCGTAGGCTTGAGTATAAGACACAGGTTTTCGTTTACCATGAAGGGGACTACTATCGTACTCGGCTCACCCATTCGATGGAAGTAGCCCAGATCGCCCGATCAATCTGTAAGTCCATGCAACTAAATGAGGATTTAGCAGAGTCAATAGCATTATCTCATGATTTAGGTCATCCTCCATTTGGACACACGGGCCAAAAAATACTAAATGGCTTACTAAAGAACCACGGAGGTTTTGAACACAACAAGCAGGGATTAAGAGTGGTACGGCTCTTAGAAAGAAGATACCCTGAATTTAGTGGACTTAATCTGACCTGGGAACTTCAGGAAGGTATTAGTAAGCATTCAGTTGATCATAAAAACCCCATCATGAAGACGAAAGGATATAACTTTCCATCATTAGAAGCTCAGGTAGCGGATTGTGCAGACGGAATAGCTTATAATGCGCACGATTTAGATGATGGCATTACCTCGGAACTTCTCAATTTGGAACAAGTTCGAAAGCTTGCACTTTGGCGGGATCATGAAAAATCCCTGGATGAAAAATATACAAACTTAGACTTTAAGCTTAAAAAATATCAAGTAGTACGCCAAATAATAAACAATCTTATAACTGACTTCAGACGTACGACTTTGAAAAATTTAAAATTTAATAGAATTCAAAGTGTCGATGAAGTGAGATGTGCTAAAAAACGTATGGCTGGATTTAGTCAAGCGATGTCTGAAAAAAATGGAGAGTTGAAAAAGTTTCTTCATAAAAACCTATATAATCATCGCAAAGTAAAGCGAATGGAGTTTAAATCAGAAATCTGCCTTACGGGGTTATTCAAAGCTTTTACTTCAAACCCTGTGCTTTTGCCCGAACCGGCTCAAAGAGAGGAAAACTATGATTCCTTGCAAAGGCGTATTTGTGACTATATTTCAGGTATGACGGATCGCTACGCCATTAGCGAGTATGAAAAGCTTTATTTGCCTGGTGAAAAGGACTAACTAGTGGAATCTAAAGATAATATGATAGGGGGTGAACGATATTTATTAGTTATAACAAAAAATAAATCTTCGGTTGTTTTGGAATGTCCAGATTTAACTGCTCTGAACAATTGGCAATCTAAAGCGCTAACTAACCGGGTTGATTGCAAACGCATTACGATCGAAGAGTTTTACCCGACCTATAGAGGGCATCGTTACTTTGACCTCAGAAACTCTATAACTCGTAAAATATTTAGTATGGGTGAAATTCTTAAAATTCTAGATGCACCTCTAGAAGATTATGGAGAAGCTGAGGATCTTTTTGGTGGAAATATTTTCCATTGATCGAGATGGTATTTATTTTTTTTGAGTTAGATCTTTCGTGACTCTAATTTTATCTGAGCTGATGATCAGTACTCGATCACCAGCTTTTAGTTTTTCGTCATTGACTTGGATCAAGGTGAAAGGTTCACCAGTATCAGGTTGAATAATAAACTCGGAAGCTTCACCTTTCATAATTAACTCTTCTGCCTTTGCTCCAACTATTCCTCCCACAATTGCCCCACCAATTGCGCCTATAGCACTGATAGGCCCATCATCGCTGACTGAAGAACCGCCTAGTCCTCCCAACACCGCCCCTGAGATGGCACCCACTCCAGATTCAGTTCCTTTAACTGTTATATTGCGCTCTGAAATGATTACACCCTTGCTAAAATTCTGTGGTTGGCCCATTTCATCTCGATCATAAGTTGAGCCAGAATGCAAAGAACAGCCAATTTGGGGGGAAATAATTATTAAGAGGCAAGGTAGTATGAGTTTGTTTAGCACAATAGCCTTCAAGTAAAAACACTTAGTTGCTTGTTAAAGTTAGAATAGATGTTTTTGGTTAATCTCGCAACTTATAGTTACGAGGATTATATTTTGTAAGGGAATATTCAGTTATCATATAAAAGAATATATAATAACCTTTTTAATCCTTTGGTTATTAAAAAACCTAGGGCGTATTGGAAGAGAAGGTTTAAGAGGGGCCGCAATCTCAACTCGGTGCAAATTATATAACCTTAGCAATTAAAAAAATATCGATATAAATGAGAAGAGTTATACTAACTTTAAAAATCTTTAGTGCTCAGATTTTGACAATATTAATTATACTAGTTTTAGTTGAAGTTTCTGGGAAAATATACGCATATTTTAATCCAGGCTATGAAACTATGTATGCCATTCCAGATAAATTTATTGGCTGGAGAATGGCTCCCGATTTAGAGTATGTGTCGACGGGGAAAAACTGGTATGCAAATGAATTTGAAGTTAAAATTAAACATAACTCACAAGGGTTTAGGGATTACAACAGGACTCTTATAAAGCCTAATGGCACAAAAAGAATTGCTTTATTGGGTGATTCATCTGTTAGCGCAAGGCAAGTTGACTTTAAAAATACCCCAGGGCAAGTTTTAGAGAGACTTCTAAATAAAAACTTAAAAAGTAAAGAGATTAAGGTTTATGAAGTTTTAAATTTTGGTATTGATGGAATTGGTGTGGGTCAAAGTCTTTTGACTTATCGTAAATATGCTAATGCATATGACCCTGACTATGTTTTTCTGTTTCTTTTTGAGGGTGGTTTTTGGAGAACTGTCTCTCCTCAGTCTGCAATAACTAACAGTGTTGACTCAGGTAAGACGCTTTCTATTCGTCCCATATTTAATACCTCAAGCAAAAAAAACATACAAAATCCATTAGAAATTTTAAACTTCAGGCCATTTTATGAATACTTATTACGCCTCGAAACAAAGGAATTAAAGCCTGGCAATATTTTGTCTCCTACAGAGCAAGAATACGAAGATCTAATAAACTCTCTGAAAACTCTAATTACAGAAAAAAAAATTACTCAAATTTCTAAAGTCATAAATCAAATAGATCTTAGGTTATACCCCACAAGTCAGATTGCTTATGACGAATTTGTACGCTTGCAGGTTGATAGAATTAAGACTGACCTTGGAGAAGACAGAACAAAAGTTAGAGAACATAAGTATTTCCTGTTAGATATTTTTAGGGAACTTGAACTCAGATTGTTCAAGCTTAAGGAAAAATTTTATTCTGAGTTGCTAACGAAAAATGAACTTAATATGTTAGTTAAGACGTTTAAACCGAAAAAGTCAGGCAATGTGCTAGGCGGAAGTTTACATTTCCCTAATTATGAATCTGTTATTTATGTAAATTTAAAGGTGCTAGAATTTCTAAATAAGGAAATAACCGGTTCAGGTAAAAATTTTATTATTGTTGATGCCTCCTCACATCTTTTGAAGCATGGGCGCTTATCTGGTTACCTACTTTCTGAAATTCTTTATAACTATTGCAAGGTGAATAATATTGGTTATATTCCTTTATCTAAACCTTTAAATGAATCAATAAATAGAGGAGTTAAAACATTATGGCCTAAAGATGGGCATATGAATGAAAATGGATACAAAATCTTCGGAGAGGAAATGTTTCGGTGGATAGAAAATAATTGATTGTAGGTATTTCCGCTACCGAGTAATCAATAACCAAGTTCAAAACATTTTAAAGGAATAATGAATTTTATCTTTTATTAAACCTCACTTGCAATACGATGAAAGAACCTCGATGATTTCAATTTGTGTGTTTTGTTCGTCTAGTAATTCTATTGACGATGTATACTTTGAAACAGCAACAGATTTAGGGCATAGAATTGGTCGATTAGGTTTGGAACTAGTTTATGGAGGAGCAAACATTGGCTTGATGGGGGTGATTGCCCGTGCAACTCATGAAAAAGGTGGTCGCGTAGTAGGAGTCATCCCAGAGTTTTTTAGAAAAAAAGATAAAAATATTGAATATGTTGAAGCTGATGAATTGATAGTTGCAGGAACTATGCGCACCCGTAAAACTATCATGGCTGAACGCGCGGACGCTTTTTTAGTCCTCCCAGGCGGGGTTGGAACATTAGAAGAGTCGATCGAGATTCTCTCTATGAAGCAGCTTGGTCTCACAGATAAGCCATTGGTATTTATTAATACAAATAATTTTTATAATGACTTAATTTCAATCTTTCAAAAAATGATTGACCTTGGGTTTGCCAAACCGTCCAATTTGGAGTTATTTTCTGTCTGCCCTAACCCATTATCTGCCATCGAGTTTATTCTTTCTAACCAGTCCAAAAAAAACAGCTAATAGGTGCTTTTTTTTAAGAGATATAATTATTTACTTTGCTGTTCTTGGTAGCGAGCTTTCTTTAGAATTGTTTCTTAAAAAGCTCGAAACTTGTGGGCATATTTTTATAAAATTTAAATTTATCTTAAGGACAGTTTTTACTTCGCTATGACAGTTAGATCAGGGTGAAGAGTATCTTTAAGAAAGGTCTCGATATAACTTAGGGTGCCTGTGGTAGAACTTGGACAAGTTCCACAAGCTCCTTGATAGTGAACGTTTATCACATTCCCTTCAACTCCCAAAACTTCAACTCCGCCCCCGTCATTCGCTAAGGCTGGGCGAATCGCTTGATCAAGAACTGCTTCTATGATTAGTATTTTTTCTTTTACATCGCAATTTGGAAAATCTTCTTTATGAAATTTATCTAAAATAGATTCAGATTTATCTTCGGCTATTTTCTTTAGATCAATGGCTTTATAATAATGGATTTTCTCTTCAATAGTTTCTCCGATTTTTTCAAAAATAGTGTGCCAACCAATAGTTTCTGATTTGGTGATAGTGACGAAACTCTCCTTGAGATAAATGTTTTCAACACCATAAATTTGGAAAAGTGCTTTTGCTAGAGGGTCTTCGGTTGCTTCGTCAGAATTGGTATACGTTTTGTCGCCAGAACTAATTATCGGAGCATTAATTACAAATTGAAAAGCATTTGGGTTTGGGGTAGGTTGCACTCGAAGGACGTGAAACTCTCTTGACTGTCTAGATGCTGGCGAAGTTTTTTTTTCAGCGGCGTTAGCCCTTTCTTCATCAGTGGGGATGCCAAACCATTCTTCAAGCCAATTCCGAAATTTACTCATATAAGATTACCCAAACTAACAACTGGGTTTAAAGTTAAAGTGCTACTGCAGAGTTAACTTTAATAGACACCATATTTAATATTTTGTCAAAGACAATTACTTTGCATGCATGGTGAGGTTTTTTAAATTTTAGCAGGGTAATATCTGCTGCTATCAAAAATTGGTATAATAGCTATATTAAATAACAGGTTAGTTTTAGTTTGATGGGGGCACTTGAAATACTTCTTTCTCCTTTCTCCTTACTTTCCAGTTGAACCAAATCCTCCTTCGTTACGCTCTGTTTCTTCCAAGCTATCAACAGCGAGAAAATTTATGCTTTCAACCTTTTGAACTAATAGTTGAGCGACTCTATCTCCTCGTTCGATATTAAAGTTTTCATTAGAATGGTTGAATAGTAGAACTTTGATTTCTCCGCGGTAATTTGCATCAATAACGCCGGCACCGCAGTCGATTGAGTGTTTGACTGCAAGCCCGCTTCTTGGCCAAATAAGACCTACGTGTCCTTCTGGTAATTCTATGCGTAACCCAGTGGAAACTAAGGTTTTTCCTTTTGCTTGAATAATGGTGGGTTCGGATGCCTTGAGATCAGCCCCTGCATCACCTGAATGAGAATATGAGGGAACAAACGGGCCGGTTGTTCGGCATATTTTTTTCAAAGATTCATTCATTTAGGATAGATGATTTGAACCGAATTATTCAGTTGTCTCCGAACTGTCACAGAAAAGTTTTATCTTTATCAAAAAAAATAGAGGCTTACAAATGTGGCTGCGATTAAAAGGCCCGCCCCAAAAAAACCTGTGATCTTAAAGGCACTTTAAAATATTTTTTCACATCCTGTCCTTGACATTGGCCTTATGACTTTAAGTAGAGGTTTTGAGTGAGGCGGACCTTTCTATACCAAAAAAAAGGTGGCGGGTTACTACTCTGCTAATGTGGTTTATTTTCGAAAACCAATAACAGGCAAAAGAGTTTCTATGGTACGCCGCTTGGAAGAACTTCATCTGCCGATGAAACCTTTGAGGGTTCGGCCGGCGCTCATGCATTTGGGGATTCGTGAAGGGGTAAAAGTTAGAGAGTCCCACCGAACTTGTGGGACGCACCATACCTTCCATAGACACATCTTTCCTAGTAACCCGCCTGGGGTGAGTTTCAAGAATATCAACAATCTGTAACTGATAACTTTTAAAACTCATCTTATTGTTTATTCTGCTTCTAGTTGGTTTTTTGCCCTATATGAGAAGCCTTTTGGTTTTGAAACATGGCTAATCTAGCTTCCCTTATATTGTATGTCCTCAATTTTTTACCACTACATGTAGTAGTAGTCAACAAGTAAATCAATTTTTGCCCGCAAAAAACCAATAAACCTATGTTTTTTAATGACTTATTTGATGGCAGTTTTTTTTACTTAACTCGGTAAATTAAGTGAATAGACTACATATTGTGTGAGATAAAAATAATAGCCCTCTATGAGGTGGGTATCATAAAAATGTAGTTGAGGTACTTCACTAATTCTGAGGTGGGAGTAGTCAAACGAATTAGAGCTTTTGTTGTAGTTTTTTGATGTTACTTAGAATTTCATCTAGAAATTTTTTTTTCATCGTGTAAATATTTGATTTATCAATAGATTTTAAATAGTATGTCTCAGGTGGCTTGCTTAAAGGGTTTCCTACCACGATTTGGTTAATTATCTTCCCTTTTTCATTAAATAATTTTACTGAAACTTTCGATGTGTTTAAGCCAGTAACGATGTTTCCCGGGTCCTTTGTTAACATCGATTCAAATTCGATAGAATTTAAAGTCCAGAGAATATCTTTGCCTATGAAACTTTGAATCGATTCACTTTGTTGAGGTTGGGCGAGTTTCCATTTATCTGCAACTTTTTTTAAAATAAAGTTTTGTTTAGAGTTATTAATTTGTATTTTTCTAACCGCATTATCATCAAACTTCAAAACTGTTCTATCTTTTAGGTCACGAAGAGAACGAAAGATGGACTCTATAGAAAGTTTTTTAAGGGTGAATACTGTTTCTTCATCGGTTCGTTGTGCAGAATAATGATCTGGGTTTGAGGTTTGACCGCCAATTTTTAGCCCCCAAGTTTTTCCGTTTTTGTAGGTAAGGCGTATTTCTTTTTCAGGCTGTGCCGGTCTAAATCGTTTAGAATCCCTTGAAAAATCTACAATGCGTGTATTTTTTAAATCAAATATTAAGCTGTTGATGGTCGCTGTATTTGCTTTCATTCTAATTGGTTTTACCATAGACCAATTTTGCAAATCTTTTTTATCTCGAATTAGATTAATCGTGTCATTGTCCATTTTGAAAGTCACTTGGTTTAAGTCGTTATCGTTGAACTTGACAAGTGACTTGTTTAAAAAGTCTACGAGTGGGCGGTTGCTCAATGTATCAAATAATGATTTATTTATAACAAAAATATTTTTCTTTGATAGAGTTTTCGCATAGAAGCCATCAGCACCTTTTTTCCCTATGAACAAAGTAAGAGGTTTCTTTTCTTTCGAAGAGGTAAGTTTTAACATATGTGTAGAATTTTTTAACCCATAAGGAGCTAGTTGGTCAGGTTCCTCTTCTATAAACTTTTCAATGCGGGCTGCCCGGATTGTATTCAGCAAATTAGTTATTTCACTCTCGCTTCCCTCGGTGCTTGTTCCATTTTTTATTAATTGCCAAGACGTCTTGTTTTTTTTTAAGGTAAGTACTTCTTTTTCATGAATAAGTTCGATTTTATTTATTTCAGGAGTTTTGAATTTTAAGATAGTTTTGTCTCTTAAGTCGTAAACCTTTCTATCAACGCTAGCTTTGCTTATATCTGCTGTGAGAACGCGCTTTCCATTTAATCTTGCAAGATAAGTTTTGTTTCCCATCGGATGGTCGTCACCAACTAGCATTCCTTTTGTTTCTCCATTTTTCATTGAAAGAATAACTTGGAGACCGGGAGTATCAAGTCCGAAGGTGCTTAAATTTTTTGGAGACTCTTCAACAACTCGTGTAAAATTTAAGTTATTGAGAAATGAAATGAAATCTGAGACGGCTACAGAATCGCCTTTTGCATGAACGGGTTTTGTTATTTCCCATGCATCTGCGTTGCTACGTTTGAGCGCGATAGTATTTTTTGCTTTTAAAATAGATATGGTCTCAACATCTTCTGAGTTGAATGGTATGACTTTTTCAGAAAGGTTTTTTTCTTCCTTTTCACGTTTCTCAGAGGGCAGGTCTATTAGAAAATAGTAAAGAACAATTCCGATTAACAAAATTGCCAGGGCGGCCGTTCCTTTAAACTTCATAAACGGCGTCTCCTCCACCAAGTTCTCACACCTATAAGAATAACGAGAGATGGAGTTAAAAGCCCCAACACTAAAATAAGTAATCCTTGATCGCTTGTTATAGACAGCGGGCTATTCTTTCGTTCTTTTGGACGGATAGAAATAAGATTTTCTTCTTCTGCAAGAAAAGATGCAACATTAAGAAATAAATCACCATTACCAGAAAAATTAAAGTACTGGTTACCTGCAAAGTCAGAGTCACCTATGACTGTCAGATAGGCTTTTATTAAATTTTTTGGTTCGATCGGAGAATCTTTTTTATTGTCACTCTCGAGGTTCTTTTTTTCTTTGGCAGGAACTTCCCGAATAGAGACAACTGCTACAGGAACAGGGCCTTTAATGTCAGATTCTTCATCGAACTGGGATTTTCCTTCATTTAGCGCGTTGAAATTTGTTTCTCCCCAACTGTTATTTCCAGTTAGTAAGAATTCTGTGGTATCAGCATAGTCACTCTCTAAAGTTTTAATAGTTCGCAAAAGTGGAAAGATTGTCGGAAGTGTGAAGTCGCTAGTTATATCATGTGTTGCATACTGGCTAACTACAGGGGCTGCGTAGTCTCCACCAAATAGTTTTGACATCGGGTCTATAACAAAAGAATCTGGGATATCAATACCCCATCGTTTTAGAAAACTGCCCATCCCAGATTTAGATTGAGGGTCAAGCAGCAGTAAAACAGATCCACCGTTATCCAAATACGTTTGTATGATTTTTTGTTCTTCAGAGAGAATAGGCTTTTCGGGTCCAGGAATAACAAAAAGTTCTGTGTTTGAAGGAATTTCTCCCGATTGAAGAAGAAGAGATTTTTCAACCTTAAATCCGTCTTTCTCTAGAGCTCCTTTGGCTGTTGAAAAACCCTGGTTTTCAAAGTCATCAATACGTTTTTCGCCATGACCTTCCAAGAACCGAATCACTTTTTGTTCGTCTTTAGTTACTTTAAGAATTCCATTGATTAAGTTTGCCTCGCTAGGGTCTCTAACCTTAGATTCTTTTTTCCCACTTTCGAGAACAATAGTACCGTAAGTAGTAATCCCATATTGTTTTGTAATGGCTGGGTTTTTATCAGGATCGACAAATGAGAGCTTAATTTTATCTGACGACTCTAAAATACTTTGCATTCTGTCTTGAAATAACTTTTTTTCAGGCGAGTCGATTTGGAAAAAAGCGGTCAATCCAACTTCTCTTGGTAAAGATCCAATAATTTTTTTTGTCTGCGGGGATAGAGTATAAAATCCAGATTCTGTAAAGTCGAACTGGTGATTATGACGTAAGGTGATAAGGTTTATAAACACCAAAATGCCAAGAAAAATTACGATAAGGACTAGTGAATTTGCTCCATGAATAGCAGATCTTGTTTTCAATAAACGGAAAAGGCTCCTTCTTTCTGAGATTCCCAGATAGAGAGAACTTAAAACCGTTATAGCTAGCAAAATAAGAGTAGGCATTACTTTTTCTGGTGCAATAGCATAGACAAAAAGGCTGCAAACTGCAGAAAACGAAGCTAACCATGCCGCAACCTTACAGGAAGTTTTCATTGTTTTATCTCCATCGAGACGACTCGAGAACTCTGTGTGTTAGAAATAATCCAAAAAGAATAAACGAGAAGTAATACACTAGGTCACTAGAACTTACCAATCCTTTTAGAAAGTGTTCTAAATGTGTGATTAAAGAGAGATATTCAAGTAGTTGCCCTAATCCTGGGCCTGACGCTTGAGCTCCCCAGCCAATGATCCAGATGAACAATGCTAAGCCAAAGCTAATTACTGCGGCTATAATTTGGTTATCGGTTAGAGAAGAAGCAAACAACCCCATTGATACGTAGCACCCCGTCATAAGCAGTATTCCTAGGTAGCCAGTAATGATCGGACCGATTTCTGGATTTCCCACAACCAATAGATATACAGTGGAATATGCGGAGAGAAGAATCATTAGCGCTATCACAATCATGCAGGCTAAAAATTTCCCCACAATAATTTCTCTAAGGTGTATGGGTGACGACAAAAGTAAAGCAAATGTCTTTGACTTCTTTTCTTCGGCAAAACTGCGCATCGTTACCAGTGGAATAATAAGCAAAAGAATTATAGCCATGTTATGAAAAGACGGCTCGATGACCATTTCATTTAGATTCAATCCAATTCCACCTCCGCGTAATTGCTGTGCTTGAAAACTTTGAAGGCTGAAGAAATTTAATATATTGAAAAAAATAAACCCGTTGAGTATTAGAAATACAGAAGTTAAGGAGTAAAAAACAGGCGAACTAAAGAATGAGTGGAGGTCTTTTTTAGCTACGATCCAAGTGTTTTTCATTTCGGCGCCTCACTTTCTTCAAGTGTAAGCTTTAAAAATATATCTTCCAAGGTCATCGAGACAGGCTTAAGCTCTACGAGTCCCCATTTGTTATCTAGGGTTAGTTGAGCTATTTCATCTTGGATATCAGCATTTGGTTCGCAATCAATTGTAAACTGGGCAGGTTGGTCTTCAGTTACAGTAGTTACTTTTTTTAACTTGCGAAGTTTATTAATTATTTCGTTGTTGTTTTGGCGTAATTTTAAAAGTAGCCTTTCTCCCTTTCGTAACCTTGTCGTGAGGGCATCAAGTGAGTCTACTGCGGCAATTTGCCCATCGCTTATGATTATCACTCGCTTGCAGATTTGTGTTATTTCAGGGAGAATGTGTGAGCTTAAAATAATTGTATGCGACGCAGAAAGCTCTTGAATCAGTTTACGGATTTCGATAATTTGGATTGGGTCTAATCCAATAGTTGGTTCATCAAGAATCAAAATATCAGGGTCGTGGACCAGCGCTTGGGCGATACCTACCCTTTGTTGATAGCCCTTTGACAACCTTCCTATGATTCGCTCGTCGACTTCTTGCAGAGAACATCTTTCGATAACTTGATCAACGGCTAGTTTTGCTTTTTTAGAAGGGATGTTCCTGAGTTTTGCCGCAAATATCAGGTAGTCGTAAACAACCATATCAGAATAAAGTGGTGGTGTTTCAGGAAGGTACCCTATAAGTTTTCGAATTTCTAAAGCTTGCTCAAAGACATCATACCCGCAAATTTTTGCGCTACCACTTGATGCCGGCATTATGCAGGACAAGATGTTCATGGTTGTTGATTTTCCCGCACCATTTGGCCCAAGAAACCCAACGACTTCTCCTTTTTCAATCTGAAACGACAAGTCTTTAATCGCTTCTCTAGGGCCATAAGACTTAGAAAGCTGTTCTACTTCGATCATTCAAATCTCTTAAAATTATATTGTGATATTCAACAAGTGCGTCAAAAAATATTTTTAAACAGTGAATATGTTGTGCTGGCTAAGGTATGTTTGGTGAGAAAATATAACATATAAAAATAAATTCTATCAAATTAAAAATATTTAATTTTTTTTATTAGAAAGCATTGCGCCAATAGGACTTAAGCCAAAAAATTCTTCTCTTGATTTATTAGCCGGTTTTAATGTTTTAAGTTGAATTTAGAGTGTTGAAGTTGAGTGATAGAGGGTTTTGATTGTTTACAATTAACAGTATTTATTTTAGTTTTATTTTTTTACCATTAAGTTGTGCCGAATGATAAATCGCGAATATTAACTCTAGTGCTTTCAGGCCATCGGTACCACTTGATATTCCATTTTTCCCCGTACGCAAACGTTGTAAGGTTTCTCTTGCTCCACTTTCAAAAGGGCTAATGATTTTTTTTGGTTCAGGAAAGTGGACTTGTTCCAGTTCCTGAAAGCCTGAAAACCGCTTACTTTTTTTTGTTAGATAAAGTTTGCGCCCGTCATTTCCAATTAAAAGCCTTCCCTCTGACCCCTGGATATCTAGTTCAAAGTTAAAGTATTTTCTTGCTCCACCACCT
Source organism: uncultured Nitrospinaceae bacterium (assembly GCA_964584125.1). Classification (GTDB taxonomy): domain Bacteria; phylum Nitrospinota; class Nitrospinia; order Nitrospinales; family VA-1; genus Nitromaritima. The sequence goes on from CAZOYP010000023.1 coordinate 12,959, forward strand.
TCTATGAACCCAAGTGATCCATTTTTAAAGCCAATCATCCCGCAGGCTGTTTCCTCGACATACTTTTTCCCATAAGGTCTGATTTCATGACCAGAAACCCATTCCGCCGGACCACCGAAATATAGCAACAGATCCGTGAGATGTGTTCCATCATGAAATAAAGTTCCTCCGCCATATTTTAGGATAGGTTGCTTGTTTGGTTTTGAGCTTAAGACGTTCCCAATGATTGTGCGTATTTCACCGATCTTTCCTGTTTGTATAATTTGGAGTGCTTTTTGGTAATAGCTATCCCAGCGACGCTCGTGGTTGATGGTGAGTTGAACATTTTGTTTTTTGCAGAAATGAATCATTCGTCGACCATCGCGAGGATTTAACGCAATAGGCTTTTCACAAAATATAGCTTTGACGCCTGATTGGGCAGCATCCAACACCATGGGTGCATGAAGGTTCGTCCACGTTGCGATACAGACTACATCGACTTTTTCTTGACGTAGCATTTCTTTGTAGTCCTCATAGAGATGGCTGACATTCCAATGCCTCCCAAAAGATTTCAACCTTACGCAGTCAATGTCACACCCAGCAACTATTTTGGCATTTGAAAGAGCATTAAATCCGCCGGCATGTGTGCAGGGTTTTCCTCTTAACTTATCTTTCTCTAAAAGGGTCCCTATACGTCCACATCCGATCAGACCAATTTTATAAACTTTCATAATTTATAGATTGAATAAAATAAATTAAGTTGGGTTAGAGGGCATTTAACTATTGTGTCATTGTGCATGAATCTATGATCTTAAAGGCTGGATTTTTAAGAAGGTTGTATGATTTTTGATTGTAGTATCAATAAAGTTTTAAAAGCGGTGGCAAAAAAGATGAGCCTTATGACAAGCGCATCTTATTTTTCCATTTATTTTTTTTCGAAAGCCGTAACTTGTTTTTCGTGCAGCACTGATTTAGTTTATGCTAAATCGAGTTCTTTTAAGAACTTTATCTCCGGTGTTTAGGCCGATGAGCTTACCCAAACAATTTTACAGACCGAGTGTTTGCGTTCGGGTAAACTTTTATCCAAAAGGAGATTGCTATCTCCATTAGTTATCTCTTTTGAATTTTTTTTATTTACACTAACCCAAATTAACAGGCCAGCTCTTTTTGTTACTCACTTTGCAATAAAGTCAACACTGCCTGAGGTATCAAGTTGGCTTGTCCGATCATTGCTGATGCGCCTTGAACCAAGATCTGATTTCTTGTCAGACCAGCAAACTCTTCTGCAAAGTCTGCATCGCGCATACTCGAAATAGCACCTTTGAGGTTTTCAACAGTGGTATCTAGGTGAGCCTTTGAATGCTCTAGCCGTTCTTGAACCGCACCCACTCTGCCTCGAATAGCTGATAACTTTTCAATAGCTGTCATTAGATTGTCCATTGCTGTTAACGCTGCAGTGTCCGTACTGATGCTATCTGAACTAAAGCCCAGCTTGCTTGATGTAGTTGCAGTCAAATTTATTTCTTTATTTAAATTGAAACGGTTATTCTCACCTGAGTCAAGTCCTAGTTGAATAATAGTAGCATTGCTGGCGCTGGCGGCAAGACTTCCATCAAGTAATTTTTTGCTGTTGAACTCAGATGTTGCTGCAATACGGTCAAATTCAGTACGGAGCGCTGAAAATTCCATGTTCAGAGTAGCTCTTTCTGTGTCGCCTATGGTGCCGGTTGCCGACTGTGCTGATATTTCACGTAACCGAATAAGGATGCCCGCTTGTTCATTTAAGGCTCCGTCAGCTGTGTTGATCAGGGCTGCACTGTCATTAAGATTTTTGGCGCCTTGCTTCAGTGCCACAGCATCTCCCCTTAGGGATTCGGATACTGACATAGCTGCAATATCGTCTGAACTTCGCTGGAGCCGAATGCCTGTGGCGATTCGTTCCAAAGAACTTCCTAGACGGGCGTTGTTTATTGACATCGCCCTTTGGGAATTTAGTGACGAAAGATTTGTGAATATTCTTAATGCCATAAACTATCCTCCTTGAAACCTTTATTAACGAATTTTACTTCTCGTTACTTAATTGGCTTCCTTGCCAATGTTTTTTTAAGATTTAGTTTTTAAATAATTTTAACTAATTACTGAAGCAATTGGAGAACCGATTGCGGGATCAAGTTTGCTTGTCCCACCATTGCGGTTGCCGCTTGCACCAGTATTTGGTTTCTTGTTAATAGGGCAACTTCCTCGGCGATATCTGCGTCTCTAATAGCCGACTCTGCTGCTGATAAATTCTCAACGGCAATAGAAATAGTTGAGATGGTTCTAACCAATCTATTTTGAACCGCACCTATTTTCCCTCGACTTGCGGTTAGTGTGCCGATTGATGTATTAATTTGCTCTAAGGCTGTAAGAGCAGCATCAGCAGAAGTAACACTCAAAGTATGAATAGACAGCCCGGTAGAAGTCATCTCTGTTAGATTGACTTCTGTATTCAAATTAATTCGGCTGTGCGATGTATTGTCGATGCCAACCTGGACTAGAATATGATTGGCCCCTGAGACGGATGATGCTAATGAACCTTCTATCAGCTTTTGGCCATTAAATTCGGTAGTCTGGGCAATGCGGTCAACTTCTCTACGAAGTGCAGCGAATTCTAATTGAATGGTCTGGCGTTCTGTGGAGCCGACTGTTCCAGTTGCAGCTTGAGATGCCAATTCACGGAGTCGAATCATGATACTCGACTGCTCGTTTAGTGCACCCTCAGTTACATTGATGAGTGAAACTCCATCGTTTGCATTTCGGATGGCCTGACGAAGAGCGCGAATATCGGAACGCAATCCTTCCGAAATAGCAAGCCCTGCCGCATCATCTGATCCTCTGTTGATACGAATTCCGGATGAAATACGTTCTACCGATTGAGCTAAGCGACCGTTGTTGATACCCAATATTCGTTGGGCATTGAGAGAGGGGATGTTATTAAAAATTCTAACAGCCATTTTCCTTATCCTCCTTGATAATAGGAATTAACATTGACCATGATTCAGCTTCCTTGCTGAAACAATTTTGAAACTTAAATTTTTAGGAAATTTTTATATTTCCCTTTAGTTCAACGAACCTATCGGGATACAGAAATTTTTCCTTGATACTTTTTTTATATTTTTTTTAAAGTTTGGAGAGTAAGGTCAGACTTTTTTTTTAAAAAGTAAGTAGAAAAAATGGGGTAAGTTGCTTTTTTAAAAGGTTTTTAAGCTTCGGAAAAAAAAGAAAGCGCTCTCAAAAATTAGAGAGCGCTTTTTTGCTTGAAGGCAAAGTCAGAGATGAAATTTTTTATACAATCACACGGTTTGATCCAGTATGCCTTTATTAAAAACGGAGATTCGATTGCTTAGGCGGAGAAATTCTTCCTCTGGGATTTGTCTAATGACTTCTCCTGTTTCTCCATCTCTTATTTTTATAACCAATTCATTGCTATCTTGTTCAATATGGTAATCAACTTTCCTGTTGAGCAAGTGAGCCTGAAGGTTTTTTACTTTCCCCTCAGCACTTCCTTGTGCTTTATCGGGGATATTTTTAGAAGTACTAATATGGTCTACTTCTCTAACCTCATCTTTTCTAGCTTTAGGTTTGATAAGGTTTTGATCGTTTAAACGTTGTTTAAAAGTGTCGAACGGAATTTGTGCCGACATTTTTTACCTCCGCATTTTAGTTACGGGCTTGTTGAAAATAAAATAACCTATTCCTTTTATCCTAACAACTGGAGTACAGACTGAGGAATCAAGTTAGCTTGCCCAACCATTGCTGTTGCTGTTTGTACAAGGATCTGATTTCTTGTTAATTCAGCAACTTCTTCTGCAATATCAGCATCCCGGATGGATGATTCAGCAGCGGTAAGGTTTTCAACTGATACAGATAAGTTCGCGATTGACTTAGTTAGACGATTTTGTACCGCTCCCACCTTACCTCGGCTCGCTGTTATATTTGAAATTGCATCGTTGATTTTATCAAGCGCAGTCAATGCTTGTGCAGCAGCGGTAACGGAAAGTGTGTCAATTTCCAATGTCGTTGAGGTAACAGCTTCCAAATTGAGCTGGCTATTAAGGTTAAGACGACTATTTACCGAATTGTCAATACCAATTTGAATTAAAACATGCCTATTGCTGTCTGCCACAGAAGAAGCCAGGGTTCCATCAATTAACTTTGTTCCATTAAATTCTGTCGTTGCCGTAATACGATCAAGCTCAGATCGAAGTGCACTAAACTCTAATTGTATTGTCTGGCGTTCTGTGGAACCTACTGTTCCGGTTGCAGCCTGAGATGCTAGCTCGCGAAGCCGAATGAGAATTCCTGCCTGCTCGTTGAGAGCACCTTCGGTCACATTCATAAGTGAAATTCCGTCACTCGCATTTCTGACCGCTTGTCTCAATGCTCTTATATCAGAACGTAGTCCTTCTGAAACTGCAAGACCTGCTGCATCGTCAGCGGCTCGGTTGATACGAATACCTGATGATATGCGTTCTACGGATAGAGCTAAACGATTGTTGTTCACTCCCAAAATTCTCTGGGCAGTGATCGAGGGGATGTTGTTGAAGATTCGAACTGGCATTGTTATCCTCCATGAATAATTTTAGTCGGGTTATTATTTCAGTGTCCTTACCGAAACAAGCCTCCAAGCTTTTAACCCTGAAACATGAGAGTCAGTTCCCATGCTTTAAACTTTAAATACCTCCATACACTTTTATTAATCTGGGTTGACTCGGCTCCAACCGAATACAACCTTGCTTAATGCGCTTTATCGGATAGGGGTTAAGATACTTTAATTTTATTTATTGAAGTTTTTGGATGCGGTGGGGTCAACCTGCTCTAACTGTTGGTAAAAAAAGATTTTAGTGAAAGGAAATAGTTTTATAGCTGAATTCATTAGAGCAGTCAAAAAACACCGCTCTTTGTTTTTATTTGTGAGGCAGCGAACTAGGTCTACTTTTTTTTATCCATAGATGCAGTGGAATGAAGTTGACTTTTTGTCAATATAGCAACCTTCTCAGGAAAGTTTTTTTCGCGAATTGCTGAATCTGCAGCAGAGAGGTTTTCCATAGCAATATTGAGAGTTTTTATTGATTTTATGAGAAAATTTTGAGTCCCGCTTAATTCCTTTTGTAGTCCTAAAAAATGTGCGCCAATGGTTTTGCGTTCAATATTATCGGTAATCCCAGAAGCCGATTGTGTCGCAAGCTCACGCATACGAGCTAGGACACTTGATTGAACGCTTATCGTTTCTGCAATGGCTTTAAGGAGAGAGGATCCTCCCCTGATTTTTCGAATTGCTTGACCTAGGGAACTCGTATCAGAACAAAATGATTTTGGTACGGCGAGATTTAAAACATCATCACTAACGAAGCTTATTTTAGTAATATTTTTGTCCTCTCGATCAATCGGTCTTATCACTTTTATAGCATTCAATGCCCGAAATCCCCTTACGCAATTAGCCAATGGTTTTCTTCAGACGGACCTGAGACTTTTATCTAGATCTAGGCCAGTAACTGAAGCACGGATTGTGGGATAAGATTTGATTGTCCCACCATCGCTGTTGAAGTTTGCACTAGGATCTGATTTCGAGTCAACTGTGCGATTTCTTCGGCAATATCTGCATCTCTTATAGCAGACTCTGCTGCTTGTAGGTTTTCGGAGGTGATACTAAGCGCACTAACAGATCGTTGTAGCCTGTTTTGTACAGCACCCACTTTACCTCGAGCTCCAGTTACGGTCGCAATCGCGGTATTAATTTCGGCCAGCGCGGTTAATGCTTCTGCGGAAGCTGTAACAGAGAGCGAGGCTATTCCCAAGGTAGATGAGGTCACAGCATCCAGACCAAGAGTAGCATTAAGATCGAGTCTGCTATTTTCTGAATTATCAATCCCAATTTGAATCAAGGTATGGGAAGTAGTTGCTATAGAAGATGCAAGATTACCATTGATTAGACCGATTCCATTAAATTCAGTGGTTTCAGCGATACGGGTGAGCTCGTCACGAAGTGCAGAGAACTCCAATTGGATGGTCGAACGTTCTGTAGATCCAACTGTTCCTGTTGCGGCCTGGGATGCGAGTTCGCGAAGACGAATGAGGATACTTGATTGCTCGTTAAGAGCACCCTCGGTAACGTTCACGAGTGACATTCCGTCGTTCGCATTTCTGGTTGCTTGTCTTAAAGCGCGTATATCAGAACGCAGTCCTTCAGAAATTGCGAGGCCGGCAGCGTCATCGGCTCCCCTGTTGATTCGTATGCCTGATGAGATTCGTTCTACTGATTGTGCGAGTCGATCGTTGTTAATGCTTAGAAGTCTCTGAGCGTTGACCGAAGCTGTGTTGTTAAAAATACGTATTGGCATTTCCCTAATCCTCCACCATGAGTTGGAAAAGTTTTATTCCTAAAAACTTTAAATTTATGTTTTCTACTCTTTACTGCCCCCGAAGAATTTTATTTTTAGTAGTTTTCTTCGATCCCACTTGCTACAAAATATTTTAAAGCTTGTCACTTTGAATTTAATTAGTTGGAGGACTACTAAAAATAGTTGTTCTCCAGCTTAATGTGCCTATCGGAGAACAAACTTAAAACTTTAGAGAAACTTATTTTTTTTTTGGCTAGAAGCGCCAGTTTTTTTGGGGTGTGTCAGAATTAATTTGGGCCACATCAGGACGGGCATCCAAAAACTGGATAACTTTCTCTAAATTAGGGATAGAGGAGGAAGGGCTGTAGAACTCATCAAAAATTTTTTCCATGAGAGTCAGATCTTTTTTTGTATCAACAGTCAAACGGTGAGGCTTATTTATTAGGTAGGAAGGAGCTCGTACGAGGCATTTGGCAATGGCAGTTGGATTATCTTGAAACCAGGTAGTAACATGTTCTCTATATTTAGGTTCTGTTGTTATTTGAGCTATATTTTTTAATGCTTTGACCTTTACTACTTCTGTTCCTGTTCCAAGCGGAATGGAATCTGGTGTGATTGTATAATCTGCATTTTCTTTCAGATGAGAGTTGATTAATGAACGCATTAATTGTCTATCAACTAAGGGGTTATCTCCACAAATCCGGACGATATGCTGAGCCTTCACTTGATCCGCAGCCATTATGAACCTTTCTAGAACATCTTCTTCTGGTCCCTTGGCAATAGTGATATTTAATCGTTGTGCCATTTCTACAAGAGGTTTCTCAAGAGGAGAGTCTGGGATTGCAAGAATGATATGATCAAAATCGGTCACCGCTTTGATTCGATTAATGATATGCTCAGTCAGCGGGATACCTGCGAGAGGATAGAGTGACTTCCTCGGGAAGCGGGTTGAATTCATTCTAGCCTGTAATATAGCTGAAACGGCAATCATAATTGAATTGGGTTTTAGTTGTCCTAAAAGGCACACATTGTACTGGTTTCCAGGCAGCTTTGTAATCTCGAAAAAAATCAGATGAAATATCCAAAAAGATTAAAGCCAGGAGACAAAATAGGTATTGTTGCTCCTGCGGGACCGGTTGATCAAAAAGTTTTAGAAAAAGGATTGCGGATGGTGAGGCGAATGGGTTTTTCTCCTGTGCTGGCTGAGCATATTCGCGAGAAGGATCGGTACCTAGCTGGAACAGATTTAGAAAGGACTAAGGACCTGCACGACTTCTTTAGAAACCCTGATATTAAGGGTATTTTTTGCGCGCGGGGTGGTTACGGGGCTAGTCGCGTCCTCTCAAGATTAGACTCTTCAATAATTCGTAAAAACCCAAAAGTATTTGTGGGTTCCAGTGATATCACTCTTCTCATTTTGTTTCTTGTGCAACAGTGTTCGTTGGTCACATTTCATGGACCGATGGTAGCTGGAAATTTTGCACGATATCCGATGACAAAATCAAAAAATCAGTTTGTTAAAATTCTTTCAGGAAATAAAGCAGGGAAACGGTTGATTGCAAAAGAAGCACGGATTTTTAGGCCTGGTACCGGTGTGGGTAAAATGATAGGTGGTTGTCTTACTCTATTGTGTCGTTCAATAGGAACACCATGGGAAGTTAAAACTCGAAATAAAATTCTTTTAATCGAGGATGTCAATGAGCCACTTTATAAAATCGACGGAATGCTTTGGCATTTAAAGCAGGCTGGGAAATTCAAAGGAATTGGTGGAATCATCTTCGGAGAAATGGTCAATTGTCTGTCTTCTAAAAAAACAGGTGGTTCTTTTAAAGAAATTTTAAATGACGTTTTTGCAGGTAGCTCTTTCCCAATTTTAACTAATTTTCCTTCAGGGCACGGACGAGAAATGCTAACTATGCCAATGGGTGTAGGTGCCAGGTTGGATACAAAATCTAAAACTCTCGAATTTGAAGACTGTGGTGTTTTATGAGTGATGCAGGACTTTATATACGAACTGGAATGCCCTTTGACTTCAAATACTTTTTTGTTTCCTCGATAGTGAATTTCTTAAAGTGAAAAATTGATGCAGCTAAAACGGCGTCTGCCTTACCTTCGGTGATTCCCTCAAAAAGGTGCTCCAGTGTCCCAGCTCCGCCTGAAGCTATGAGAGGGATTGTTAACGATTCGGATATAGTTCGATTGAGCTTCAGATCGTAGCCATTTTTAGTCCCATCGCAATCCATGCTCGTAAGGAGAATTTCTCCAGCACCGAAGGTTTCCATAAGCTTAGCCCAGTGTAAAACATTGATGCCAGTTGGATTTCTTCCTCCGTGGGTATATACCTCAAATGAGAGTCCAGGTTCACTCCTGGTCAAGAAAAGCTCGCGGTATAGCCCGCTCCAGTTTAAACTTGAAGAAGTAGGCTTGGAGGTTGGATCTACTCGTTTTGCATCGATGGCAACAACAATGCATTGACTTCCAAATCGTTCGGCAGCACTGCGAACAAATTCTGGGTTATGAACTGCTGCAGTATTGATGGCAACTTTGTCTGCTCCCGAGTTTAGAAGATTTCTTATGTCATCCAGATCTCTTACTCCACCGCCCACCGTCAAAGGCATGAAAACATTTGCCGCGGTCCGTGCGACAATATCCAAGATAATGTTTCGCTTTTCGTGCGATGCTGTAATATCAAGGAAGGTTAATTCATCGGCGCCTTCTTTTTCATAAGCTGTGGCAACCTCCACAGGATCTCCAGCATCACGTAAGTTTACAAAATTGACTCCCTTGACTACTCTGCCGTTTTTGACATCTAAACAGGGAATAATTCTTTTAGCCAGCATTGCGGTTTAATAACTCCAGAGTTTGCGAGTAGGTAAAATTTTTATCATAAAGGGCTTTGCCTGTGATAATGCCCTCGACCCCGTTAGGCTCAAGTGCAAGTAAATCCTCAATGTCTTTCAGCTTCCCTACTCCCCCAGACGCTATCACCGGAAGACTTGTGCTATCAGAGAATTCTTCGATACTCTTAAGGTTGGGACCTTGAAGCATTCCATCACGACTAATGTCGGTAAAGATGTAGCCTGAAACACCGTAGGATTCAAGGTTTTTTGCTAGGTCAACGGCACGTTGATCGGAAACTTCTACCCAGCCTTTAATAGCTACGTTGCCGTCACGGGCGTCAATACCAACAATAATTTTCCCGGGAAATTCTTTGCAGGCCTTAGCAACAAACTCCGGTTCTTTATGAGCAATTGTCCCTAAAATTACTCTATAGGCTCCAGCATTGACGTACTGCTCTATTGTCTTTAGGTTTCTGATTCCACCACCCACCTGAATATCGACAGAACTATTGTATATTATGTTTTTTACAATCTGGGAATTAGCTGGTTGCCCTTCAAATGCACCATCTAGATCGACTATATGTATAAGGGAAGCACCTTCTTCATCCCAATGGCAAGCCATGGCAATAGGGTCATCAGAATACACAGTTTCTTGGTCAGCCATTCCTTGGGATAAACGTACACAACGTCCTTTTTTAATGTCGACCGCGGGTATAATTTTCATAGTTAAGAGGTTTTATTAAAGTTTAACGATACTTATTGAATGTTTTTCTTCATAGATCACAGATTGTAACCAAAAATATGAAGTTGAAAATAAATAATATCAGATTTATGTTTTGAAGGAGTGTTTTGCCTCAAACTATTTCAAATTTTTATGTTAAGACGAAATTTTCTTTATTTACGATAATATGGATTTTCGGTTATATTGATATTTTGAAAAACTATTCTTAAGAAAGATTTAGTTATATTAGGTGTTTTTTTTTGAGGTTATATAGGATGACCGAGGGGCCACTTTCTGCAAGAGTTCAAAGGGAACAAGAAGCATTTAATGAAGGGTTACAAAGAGATGGCTATATGCGGATCTTTGAGCATACTTCTCATCTATTTTTAAAGCGAAGAAATCAGATTGTTCGTAATGAACTGGAGTGTGCCCAAGGAAAAAATATACTAGAGTTGGGGTCTATATCGTGGAAAGCTTGGATCGAAGATAATGATATTAAACCGGTAAAACTGCACTGCATCAATATTTCTCAGGAAGAAGTTAACCAGGGTGAAAAGAGCGCACGATTTTCTAAAGTCAAACCACATTTTTATTTAATGGATGCACACAATCTAGAGTTTGAAGATGAATCTTTTGACTTTGTTTACGGTTGTGCCATCTTGCACCATTTAGATTATAAGCGAGCTTTGGATGAGATCGCCCGAGTCCTAAAGCCAGGAGGGAAAATCTTGTTTGCAGAGCCTTTAGGTATTAACCCGGTTGGGAAATTAGTGAGGTTAATGACACCTTTTGCCCGCACAGACGACGAGAAACCACTTATGTTTCAAGAACTCGCCGAGTTGGAAGAGAGGTTTGATACCCGTCACTATTATGAGGAGTTATTTTCAGTTCCTTTTGGAGTGATATCAGGTATCCTTTTTAATAATCCAGACAATTGGTTGACCCGCTTAGCATTTAGTCTGGACCTTTCTTTAATTCGAATGTTTCCTCCATTAAGATACTTGTTTCGGCATGTATTGATTTTGGGTACGCGGAAATAGCTTTTAGATAACTAAGATAATTTTCCATGTGTTTAACATGATTTTAGTTTTATAAAAAAACTACCAATTTGGTTACAGGATAAAGTATAAAATAAAAAAGAGATTTTAGAAGACAGTTTATCAAGGTGATTTTTAATGCAGGTGAGCAAAACTCCAATTGACGGTCTAATTATTTTAGAACCAAAAAAATTCGCGGATCCGCGTGGGATGTTTTATGAGGTTTATTCTAAGAGTAGATATGAGCAGTATGGCATCCCTTCTTTTGTCCAGGACAACTATTCTGTTTCTAAGGATGGAGTACTAAGGGGACTCCATTATCAGATAAATCCTGGGCAGGATAAACTGGTAACAGTTACTCAAGGTGAAATATTCGATGTTGCGGTGGATATTCGTAAACAGTCCCCTACTTATGGCAAGTGGTGGGGACTCTCACTTTCTGAGACAAACAACCTTCAATTGTATATCCCTATAGGTTTTGCCCACGGATTTTGTGTATTAAGTGAATCTGCAGAAGTTTTGTATAAGTGCTCAGATTATTATTCTCCTGAGAATGAACGTGGTATTTTATGGAGTGATCCTGACTTGGCGATTGATTGGCCAGTCAAAGAACCAATTCTTTCTGAAAAAGATGCGGTGTACCCACGGTTCAGAGAGCTCTAATTTTTTTAAAATTAAAACCTACCACTAACTATTTTTGAGTTAATAAGTTTGGCTTGCTTGGCGTCAGTTGAGTTATGGGTTTAATGTAAAGCCCATTTCAAGAATTTAAACCTGACTATCTCCGCCATTAGAATGGTCCTAATTTTCCTCCCCCAATCCTGCATAACCTTCCAAGACAGGTTTTTTTATTTTTTCTTTGAGTCCTGAAAGTCTTATTTAAAAGGGTTTTAGGTGAGATTTCTGCAGGAGGTCTGATTTTTTTTAAATTTTAAGTCATTTTTCTCTAATGTGATTTTTTTGAATTGCCGATCAAAACATTATAGAAAAAGATTAAAAGGGGTGGAGTCCCTAAAAGTTATGTCAGTCTTAGAAATCAATACATCTACAGTTCAAAATCAACCGCCAAGTCGACAAGTTGCGTCGGAAGAGGTGGCGATATCTCTTGAGGCTAGTTCTTCTTCACAGGCGAACCAAGGAGATGTCGTAACTTTGAGCTTTGCAAATCAACAGAATCTTTCTAACTCATATAATGATTCTCAGTTTGAGGGTGATCAAACGATTCGTGAGATATCTTCAGTAGCGCGAGCAGCTTCCAATTACTCCCAGGTTGTTGAAGGAAACTTGAACGAAGATGAGTTGGTCGCAATTAAAGAAATAGCAGCTCATGTAGAACCTATTGCAAGAGAATTTCTATCTAGTGATTCGGAGGCACTTGACGTTGAAAAGGCGATTGGTGTTTTGACGGGTGACCAGGCAATTACAGAGGATGTCGGAACGGAGTTGGGGAATACCGTTGTGGAAACTTTAGGGCTTGCGACTTCTTCTAATATAAATTTAGAAAACTCAGCTCAGTTAGGGTCAATTGCAGTAGAGGGAGAAAAGTTGGATATCAATATCCAAAATATTCGACAACTTCCGGAGTTAGCTTCTGCAGCGGTAGACGCTGAACTTCAAAAGCAATTTCAGGTTCTAAATGAGAGTAGTAAGGCACTTATTGTAAATTCTCTCAATGACTTGATGCAGTTCTTCCAGGAAAAGGTCAGCAAAGTTCTGGAGCCTTTAAATCACCCCATTTCTTTAGATGTAGGGAAAGACTTGATAGAGACAGAGCCGCAAGTCTAGTCACAAACCTTCCTGATCTTTATTTTTAAAAATAACTCAAATACAATTTTAAGATTGTGTGTTGGATTAATTCTTTAGGAAGAGGTATTTATTTTACAACCGTTACGGCATCATCGCCCCATTATTGATGTCCAGAGTTTGTCTAATTAAACGAATATTTTCAGAGCTAAAACTGTTAGAAAGTTGATTTGTCAATGACAATTAATGTATTGTTGTATCAAATTTATTCTAGCTCTGCTGGTGAGGTATGGCATGGAAACAGATTCTATTAAAAAATTTATTCTAAAACTCCCTTTTTTTAAAGTTTTTAATGATAATGAGCTGAATAAGCTAGTAGGTAGAGATAAAGTTTTTAAAGACTGCCCGAAAGATGGATATATTTTTAAGGAAGGGGATGCGGGTACCTCTTTATTCGTGCTTTTATTTGGGGAGATTGATCTTGTAAAAAAAGGTGAAGGTGGAACGGAATCAATTATTTTACAGTTAAAAACTGGGGCTCTTTTCGGAGAGGTTGCTATGCTCACTGGCAACAAAAGAAACTTGGATGCTCGTGCTTCTTCAAACAAAGTAGTTGTTATGGAATTTAGTAGAAAGTTTATAGAAAAGATGATCCCCTCAGTCCAGTCGAAGTTCGAAAAACAACTTCTGAGAATTATAGCCAAGAATTTAGACGAGATGAACATGCGCTATGCTCGACTAGAATCGAGTATCAAGGCGAAGGGAAAATAGTTGAAAGCCAATATTCAAAAGATTGGCTCAGGTTTGTCTCTAGATTAATAGAAGTAGTTGTAGACTTGCGAAACCCCCCCAAGCCCCATCAGATAATTCCTAAAACTATCATAGCTTTTCTCCCCAATCCTGCATAACCTTCCAAGATAGGTTTTTTTATTTTTTCTTTGAGTCCTGAAAGTCTTATTTAAAAGGGTTTTAGG
>CAZOYP010000023.1:26732-30028 GCA_964584125.1 uncultured Nitrospinaceae bacterium
TTATTTTACAACCGTTACGGCATCATCGCCCCATTATTGATGTCCAGAGTTTGTCCAGTTATGGAGGTTTGGGCATCCGAAATTAAAAAAGCTACCAATTGAGCTATCTCATCAGGGGTAGACATTTTGCCTAAAGGAACATCTGCCATGGCTTGATCAAAAGCTTTCTCTTTGGTTATTTTTAAAGTTTCAGAGAATGCTCGCAATCCTTCGTGTGCCATTTCAGTATCCACCCACCCAGGGCAAAGAGCATTTACAAGAATTTTATATTGAGACAATTCGACGGCGAGGGAACGGTTTAGCCCTAGAAGACCTGCTTTTGAAGCGCAATATGCAGAGTAGCCCGGCACCCCTAGCCGAGCCAGAATTGAAGCTAGGATAACAATTTTTTTAAATGGAGCCTTATCTTTTTTAAGATAAGGGATGCTCTCTTGAATAGTGTTATAGGTTCCGGTTAGATTGGTATCTATGATTTCATGCCACCGATCACCTGAAATATAATTATTTTCTCCACCAATACCCGCATTTGCCACAATTGCGTATAGAGAATCAATTTTGCTTTTTTCTAAGGCTTTATAGATCTCTTTTGGAAGCTTTATGTCACAAGAAATACACTGATGTTTTTCTGGAGACTCGAGAGAGTTTCTTGTTTCTTCTAGATGATCTTGGTTTCTACCTAACAGGAGAAGAAGGTAGTTGTTTTTAGAAAGGCGCTGAGCAATAGCCCTTCCGATTCCGGATCCTGCTCCTGTAACTAAAATAGTTTTTGTGTTTGCCATAAGATTTAATGTGGTTCAGCCTATGAATTGTGATTGAGGCCTCAACTAAGCGCCTTAATAAACTCCGAAAGATGCTTGGCCTTATCTGTTTCGGAATTGTTGTTGTATGTCATGATAAGATTATTCATCATTCGTGTTAGTGTTTCCCTACTTGTGGCTGCACTCAAATAATACTCTTCAAAATGGTATCCCATGTCTTCTACGAGTTTGGCGCAGTCTTCTTGAGATAGGATACGCCCCTTGTCAAAAGGATCAAAATATATTGGATGGGTTAGCGATTCATATTTAGCTATATAGCGTCCTGGTAACCCAACTCCAACAATAGGAAGCCCGACACGTTGTCCCAAAAAAACACACAAAGCCGATAATGTTATAGGAAGTCCCTTTTTTTTGTCCAGCACTCTTGAAAAATAAGTGTTATCTGGATCAGAAAAATCTATTTTGTTCCCCTCAAACCCTTTCTCAAAGAACAAAAAACTAGTTAATACTTTTACCGTATGCTCCGGTGATTTTTCGTGTTTGATCGAAGGGGATACTTCTTTCGCTAGAAGATCTAACGATTGACTTAAGATATGAGTTTCTTCGTTAGGATAGCCAAATTTTTGTAATAAAGTCACACCCGCCTCTAAACTCCAGTGCCCTGAAGGAGAGCTTTGTGCTAGCTCGCTAAATTGTCTTAGAAGTTTTATCGGAATAATTGCTTGAATAATTTCAGATACTATTGATTGAACTTCATGACGTTCGGTTCTTGCTGCTATTTCGAGAAAAGGAATTACATCTTCTCCATACTTAATTAGTTCTTCTCGTACCCGCTGTCTTACAAACTCATCCCTATCATCAATTAAACGGATGAGGTATGAGATTTGATTTTTATCAGAGTTAGGAGGCATGGGGTTGAAGGATAACAAAGCCTGAATGGGAGAGGTTTCCCTCCTTACCATTCAGGCTCTTTTTGGATTTAACAGTACAATTAAAGATCAGGTTGCGGGGTCATACGCAAATAAGGTTTAACTTCTTTGAATCCCTTTGGAAACTTGGCTGGGATATCTTCAGTTTTGATTGCCGGTACCACTACGCAATCGCCACCCTGTTTCCAGTCAGCTGGGGTTGCCACTTGATAATTGGCGGTTAGTTGAAGAGAATCAATCACTCGCAAAATTTCATCAAAATTTCTACCGGTCGAAGCGGGGTAGGTCAGTTGAAGCTTTACCTTTTTGTCTGGGCCGATAATAAATACTGAACGGACAGTCAGGTTGTCGAGTGCGTTTGGGTGGATCATGCCGTACACCGTGGCTACATTTCGATCAGGGTCGGCTATAATTGGATAGTTCATAGAGCAGTTTTGTGTCTCATTGATATCGTTAATCCACCCCTTATGAGATTCTAACGGGTCTACACTTACGGCAATAACTTTAACATTTCGTTTTTCAAACTCACCTTTTAAATTGGCAACACGACCTAACTCAGTAGTACAGACAGGAGTGTAATCTTTAGGGTGTGAAAATAAGATTCCCCAACCTTCACCCAACCATTGGTGAAATTCAATAGTGCCCTCTGTTGTTTCCGCAGTAAAATCTGGGGCGGTATCCCCTAGCCTAATAGTCATGGTTGATTCCTTTCAATTATAATAACGTTACATTTAAACAAAAAAACCCGGTGCAGTTTCTTAATCATCAGCTCTTTATACAAGGCGAGTTTTTTAACGCACACACAAACTCAATAATAAACCCAAGAGCAAGATTAGAGTTCTTTATGAAGAAGCAACTTTAATTAAAGCTTCTATCCGAGCATTGGTTTCTCTAAACAACTGAATCTCTGATAGTTTTCTGGAACGGCTGGATTATAGCATATCAAGAAGTTCGTTCGAAAATAATCACAATCTAATAGTGAGATAGATGGCGAAAATGATTAATAACTTGTATATTTAACAGTCCCTTGTGAAATAATATTTTATTTATTTCTTTGTAGCTATTTAAATCAATGGTTTTTTAATGGAACAAAATGTGACAAATAAGGTTAAACAGACCGAGCGGTTTATGATAGGTCTTTGGGCATTTTTTTTGATCGTTCTTTATGTATGCTCTTTTCTTACTGAGTATCATTTCGGCAATAAGGAAGAGGAAGTAGTGGTAGGAAAAAAGATTTTAGATGACTTGCAACGCTTATTTTTTTTCGCATTAATGGGATTGGGGTTTTTGATTGATCTTGTTCGCATGCGGGAAGATAGAAATAAGGCTTTTATCTTTTTATTCTTATCGCTTTTATTGGGCGGTTTTTCAGGTGGGATAGGTGCCATTCAATATTGGTTTTTTCATTATTTCCTGGAGGGGGAGTGGTAAAGTGATAGCAAAAGGTGATGACTTATGAACTTCAAAGCAAGGTAGTTTTGTTAGTGGATTTAAATAAACGGGGGTGTTATGAAGAAATCATTATTAGGTTTAATGCTTGGGATTGCTTTTTTATTCGGGAATGTTCAGGAAGCGTCTGCTATAAAAGGAATGCAGCTTAAAGAAATAT
>CAZOYP010000024.1:0-29880 GCA_964584125.1 uncultured Nitrospinaceae bacterium
TTAGCGAGGTTCTTTCTAAGAAGGGCTTGGCTGATGGGATTAAATTCGATCAGATCGATAAGGCTCCTGAAGAAAAAGAGCGGGGAATTACTATAGCTATTGCTCATATTGAGTATCAAACCGAAGCTCGACACTATGCTCACGTCGATTGTCCGGGGCATGCCGATTACGTTAAGAATATGATTACCGGTGCGGCTCAGATGGATGGCGCGATTATAGTTGTTAGTGCATCCGATGGTCCTATGCCTCAGACAAGGGAACATATTTTGCTAGCTCGCCAAGTTGGCGTTCCTAAGATTGTGGTGTTTATGAATAAGTGCGACATGGTTGATGATGATGAGCTGTTGGATTTAGTTGAGATGGAGGTAAGAGAGCTTTTGTCAAAATATGAGTACCCGGGTGATGATATTCCGGTTATTCGTGGTAGTGCATTGCAGGCCTTGGAAAATCCGGATGATGAAACTAAGGCCAAACCTATTTGGGATTTAATGGGTGCTTTGGATACTTATTTTCCGATTCCGGAGCGTCCTGTTGATAAGGATTTTTTAATGCCAATAGAAGATATATTTTCTATTTCGGGTCGCGGAACAGTTGCAACGGGGCGTATTGAGACCGGAGTTATTAAGGTTGGCGAGGAAGTTGAGATTGTTGGCTTCCGTGATACGCAAACAACAACTATCACTGGTGTTGAGATGTTTCGAAAACTGCTGGATGATGGCCAGGCTGGAGATAATGTCGGGCTTCTTCTTCGTGGTACCAAGCGCGAAGAAATCGAGCGAGGTCAATGTATTGTTAAACCTAAGAGTATCACTCCGCACAAAAAATTTAAGGCGGAGGTTTATGTCCTTAGTAAGGATGAGGGAGGGCGTCATACCCCATTTTTTACTAAGTACCGCCCGCAATTTTACTTTAGAACGACGGATGTGACGGGGGTTTGTACCTTGCCAAAAGGTGTTGAAATGGTTATGCCCGGTGATAATGTAAATATGGAGATCGAATTGATTACTCCAGTTGCTATGGACAAAGGTCTTAAGTTTGCTATACGCGAGGGTGGTAGGACAGTCGGCGCAGGAATTGTGAGCGAGATTGTAGAATAATGAGTGAGCAGATTAAAATTAAGCTCAAGGCATATGATCACAAGTTGCTCGATAAGTCTGTTGGGGAGATTGTGGAAACGACTAGGCGGACAGGCGCTAAGGTAGTTGGTCCGATCCCTCTTCCGACGACGCGTAATAGGTGGACTGTTTTGAGATCGCCGCACGTAGATAAAAAATCTCGTGAGCAGTTCGAGATTCGTACGCATAAGCGAATTATGGAAATTCACGAACCAACACCACAAACCGTAGATGCGTTGATGAAGCTTGATCTTTCTGGTGGTGTGGATATTGAGATCAAACTTTAAATTATTGGGTGTTAGGATAGGCTGAAAAATGGAAGCTTTGCTTGGGGAAAAAATTGGAATGACGCAAGTGTTTTCGAAGGAGGGTAACTGTATCCCTGTGACAGTGCTCCAGGTTGGCAAGTGTGTCCCTATTCTGCGGAGGACTCAAGAGAAAAATGGGTACGATGCTGTTTTGTTGGCCTACGGCGTTAGAAAATCAAAGCATATAAATAAACCCGAACAAGGATTTTATAAAAAGATTGAGGGTGAGCCAGCTAAGATTCTCGCAGAGTTTCGTGATCAAGATATTGTGGATGAGGATCTTGGTAAGCCCCTAAAGGTCGATATGTTCACCGAGGGTGATAAGGTAAGCGTGGTTGGTGTTTCAAAAGGTAAAGGTTTTGCAGGTGTTATGAAGCGATGGGGTATGGGGGGGGCACCGGCATCTCACGGTCATCATGAAATTTATCGTGGGGGTGGTTCTATCGGGATGCATACTTATCCAGGGCGGGTATTTAAAGGGAAAAAGATGCCTGGTCACATGGGGGCAGAAAAGGTATTTGTTAAGAATTTGCAAATTGTCCGCGTTGATCCTGAAAATAATGTTTTGCTTGTTAAGGGTGCTGTTCCAGGGGCTTCTGGTGGAATTGTTAGAATCCTTAAGTCGTGATATTGGGGAAAAATATGTCGCAATTAGAGGTTTTGGATAAAAAAAACAATAAGGTGGGGGACATTGAATTTGATCCTGTTGTGTTTGACGCTAAAATTAATAATCATTTAATTCAGCAACGTGTTGTTTTGCAGCTTGCCACTCGCCGTCTGGGTACAGCTTCTACTAAATCAAGCTATGGTCAATTGAGCGGTAGCGGGAAAAAACCTTGGCGTCAAAAAGGAACAGGTAGGGCTAGAGTTGGGAAAACAAGATCGGCTATTTGGAGAGGGGGTTTGACGATTTTTGGTCCCACTCCTAGAGACTATAGTTTTAAAATGAATAAGAAGGCCAGAAAGCAAGCGTTAAGATCGGCTCTTACTGAATGTTTTCGGGGGAATAATATTGCTGTGATTAATGAAATTGTTCTTGACCACCCTAAAACAAAAGAAGCTGTCGAGGTGATTAAGGCTTTGGGTTTGCCTGAAAAGACTCTCTTTGTCACCGCGGGGAAAAATAAGAATTTGGAGTTAGCTGTTCGAAACCTACCAACCGTTAATGTGTTGCCGGTTGAGGGTGTAAACGTTTATGACTTGCTTCTCCATGAAAAGATTGTCTGTACCTCAGATGCAGTTAAGGGTTTAGAGGAGAGATTAAAGTGAGAGGCGATCATTACCAAGTTTTAAAAAAACCTCTTATTACTGAAAAAAGCACTCAGATGCTGGCTGAGGGTAATTGGGTTGCTTTTCAGGTTCATCCACAGGCTAACAAGATTCAAATTAAGCAAGCAGTTGAAAAGGTTTTTAGTGTGACAGTAAAAAGGGTTAATACTCTAGTTGTGCCGGGTAAATATCGTCGTTTTGGTAAAGCCGTTGGTCACACCAAGTCATGGAAAAAAGCAATGTTGCGTCTTAAGGAAGGCGATAAAATCGAATTGTTTGAAGGGGGTGGATCCTAGTGTCTGTTAGAAAATTAAGGCCTCGTTCTCCGGGTATGCGTTTTCGTACAATTTCTAACTTTGAAGAAGTCACTAAGCCAACACCGGAAAAAAGTTTACTTGACGCCTTGTCTCGGACAGGTGGGCGCAATAACCGTGGTAGGTTGACCGCAAAGCGGCGAGGTGGCGGCCATCGTAAGCAATATCGAATTATAGATTTTAAGCGGAATAAGGACGGTGTTGAGGCTAGGGTTGCGGGTATCGAGTATGATCCAAATCGTTCCGCAAATATTGCATTATTGGTTTATGTTGATGGGGAAAAGCGTTACATACTTTCTCCTGAAGGGTTGAAGGTTGGTGATAGGGTTGCCTCAGGTGATCAAGCGGAGGTTCGAACTGGAAATTCTTTGCCGATCAAGCTTATTCCCGAGGGTACTTTGGTGCACAATATTGAATTGCGTTGCGGTAAGGGCGGTCAAATGGCTCGAAGTGCTGGTGCCTCAGCTCAATTGATGGCTAAGGAGGGTTCCTATGCAACTTTTAAGCTTTCATCTGGTGAGGTTAGGTTGGTGGGGATAAATTGTAGGGCAACGATAGGTGTTGTGGGGAATTCGGAGCACGCAAATATTTCTTACGGCAAGGCCGGGAGAACGCGATGGGTTGGTCGTCGTCCCAGGGTGAGGGCGGTAGCGATGAATCCAGTTGATCATCCCATGGGAGGTGGCGAGGGTCGATCTTCGGGAGGGCGTCATCCTTGTAGTCCTTGGGGGCAGCCTGCTAAGGGTTTCAAAACAAGAGCTCCGCGCAAAAGTTCAAATAAATTTATTTTAAGCCGGCGTAAGAAAAGAAAATAATTCGGCAATATTTTTTTAAGGAAAGACATGTCTCGATCGCTTAAAAAAGGTCCTTTTATAGACGACTCGCTTGCGAAAAAGGTTGAGGAGATGAATCGTCAGGGAGATAGAAAAATCATAAAGACTTGGTCTCGAAGGTCGACGATTACGCCTGATTTTGTTGGCCATACGATGGGTGTTCACAATGGTAAAAAGTTTATTCCGGTTTTTGTTACTGAAAATATGGTGGGGCACAAGTTGGGTGAATTTTCTCCTACTCGAATGTTTAGGTCGCATGGTGGTAGAACTAAAAAAGCGGCTACTAAATAAAACGTAAATAAGGTGTTTGGTTGATGGAAGTTAAAGCGATATTGAATCGGACGCGAACGGCCCCTCAAAAGGCGCGACTAGTAGCGCGGCTAATTTATGGAAAGAACGTGAATGATGCTATGAATATTTTGCAGTTAACACGCAAGAAGGCCGCTCGCATTATGCAGAAGGTATTAAAGTCTGCTCTTGCTAATGCTGAGGAAAATCATAAGGTTCTTGATGTGGATGATATGTTTATTAAGCGTATTACAGTCGATCAGGGGGTGGTGATGAAGCGGACGATGCCTAGGGCAAGGGGCTCGGCAAATACGATCCGAAAGCGATCAAGTAATATTTGTTTAGTGCTTAGCGAAAAATAGAATAGAGAGGGGGATTGCGTGGGTCAAAAAGTTCATCCATATGGATTTAGGTTAGGTGTTAATAAGACTTGGGTTTCGAGTTGGTGTGTGCGCCGAGAGTTTCCTAATTTACTATTGGAAGATATAAAGCTTCGCGAGTATGTTAAGAAAACTTTAGCCCATGCAGGTATCTCAAATGTTGCTGTTGAGCGAAGTGCTAATCGTGTCAGAGTGAATATACATACTGCTCGGCCGGGAATTATTATTGGGAAGAAAGGTTTGGAGGTCGATCGGCTTAAAGAGGATTTACAAAAGATGATTACTGGTAAGCAAATAACTTTAAATATAAAAGAGGTTCGTAGGGCGGAATTAGACGCAAACCTCGTTGCTCAAAACGTTGCATTGCAACTTGAAAAGCGGATATCTTTTCGTCGAGCTATGAAGAAGACAGTGCTTTCTTCTCTTCGATTTGGTGCGCAGGGCATTAAGATTCGAGTTTCGGGCAGGTTGGGTGGCGCAGAAATCGCTAGAAGTGAGTGGTATCGTGAGGGTCGAGTTCCCCTTCATACCCTGCGTGCAGATATAGATTATGGTACGGCTAGGGCTAATACAACCTTTGGAGTGATTGGTGTTAAGGCTTGGATTTATCGTGGAGACATTCTACCAGGAGTTGGAGGTGTAGAGGTTGAGGAGGCTTTTGATGAGAGTAGCGATAGGAAAAAAAGAAAGCCATCGCGTTGACACGGCAGGCGTCTTTTTTCCCCGGGTTGGTTTTTGGGAAATGAATAATTGTAATTTGGGAGTAACTGCATCATGTTGATGCCGAAAAAAGTAAAATATCGTAAGCGGCATAAGGGAAGAATGGGTGGTACGGCGTTTCGCGGCGGTAATTTGGACTTTGGGTCCTTCGGTTTGCAGGCTCTTGAGTGCGGAAGGATTACGAATCGCCAAATTGAGGCGGCGCGTATTGCGATGACTCGCTATATAAAGCGGGGCGGAAAGATATGGTTGAGAATTTTTCCGGATAAGCCTGTTTCTAAAAAACCAGCTGAGACGCGTATGGGTAAGGGTAAAGGCGGTCCAGAATATTGGGTTGCTGTTGTCAGGCAGGGAAGAATGCTTTATGAAATGGAGGGGGTTTCTGAGGAAATCGCAAAAGAAGCTTTTAGGTTGGCCCAGCACAAGCTGCCTATTGCGACGCGTTTTGTTGCTAAGAATGATTAAGTGGTTGTTTATGGTACGAGGGAATTTATGAATGCAAAGGAAATTCGAGACCTAACTAGTAAAGAGCGACTCGAAAAAATAGACGATCTTAGTCAGGAGTATTTTAATCTTAAGTTTCAACTGGCTACCGGAAAAATAGAGGCCCCTGGACGACTGAAGTTAATTCGTAGAGATATTGCTAGGCTTAAGACTATCGTTAGGGAAATCGATTTGGCTGGGTCTGTTAAAGGAGAGAATGAGTAAGCATAAGAGGTTGTCGCGGGTTTCTTTGTGCTCGTTAATTTAAGGAGTTTTATGGGTGATCAGGCTAATAAGAAAACTATGACAGGTGTTGTGGTTAGCAATAAGATGGATAAGACGCTAGTAGTTAAGGTAGAACGTAGGTTCTCTCATCCCGTTTTTAAAAAGGTTGTTAAGACAACCAAGAAATACAAGGTGCATGATGAGAAAAATGAATGTTTGGAAGGGGATTTTATTCGTATCCAAGAGACCCGCCCTCTTAGCAAGGAAAAGCGTTGGCGTTTACTTGGCGTTATTTCTAGAGAAAAGTCTTTAATTAGCGAGAAGGTGGGTTAGTCATGATTCAGTTGAGAACTGTATTAGATGTTGCTGATAATTCAGGGGCCAAAAAGGTTCAGTGTATAAAAGTGCTGGGTGGTTCCAGAAGAAGGTACGCTCGTATAGGCGATATTATTGTGGTTGCTGTTAGAGAATCCGATCCTCGGAGTGCGGTAAAAAAAGGTGAAGTCAAAAAGGCAGTAGTGGTGCGAACGAGGAAAGAAACCCGCCGTCCTAATGGCACATATATCAAGTTTGATGTTAACTCAGCTGTTTTGATAAATGATAATCGGGAGCCTTTAGGAACCCGTATTTTTGGTCCTGTAGCCCGAGAATTACGTGCCAAAAAGTTTATGAGGATTCTTTCTCTTGCGCCTGAGGTTTTGTGATGTTGGTTGTTTCTAAAAAAAATAGTCTTAAAAAAGACGATATCGTTGAGGTTATTACTGGTAGGGAGAAAGGTAAGAAGGGGAAGGTGCTGGCTTTTTCCCCAGAGACTGGAAAGTTGACGGTTGAAAAACTTAATATGCTCAAGAGGCATATGAAGGGGGATGGTAAGTCTCGCCAGTCTGGTATTGTTGATAAAGAGGGGTCTATCCATCTATCAAATGTTTTAATAGTGTGTGATAAGTGTGGCAAGGGAGTTCGCGTAAAACGTAAGAAGCTAGAAGATGGTAAGCGCGTGCGTGTTTGTAGGAAATGCGGTGAGGTTATAGATAGGGTTTAATATGGCAACTTTTAAGCAGCTTTATCATGAAAAATTTAAAGGTCAAGTTCAGAAAGAACTGGGGCTCAAAAATATAATGCAAGTTCCACGCTTGGATAAAATAGTTTTGAATGTGGGGTTGGGTGAGGCGTTACAGAATGGAAAGTTGATTGAGTCTAGTGTTGAGCAGCTGAAATTGATTTCAGGTCAGATGCCAGTTGTCACAAGAGCTAAGAAGTCAATTGCGAATTTTAAATTGCGAGAAGGTGTGCCTGTTGGAGTGATGGTTACATTGCGAGGAAATCGCATGTATCAATTTTTTGAGCGTTTAGTTGATTTTGCCCTCCCGCGTGAAAGGGATTTTAAGGGGCTTCCAAAGAAATCTTTTGATGGTCGGGGCAACTATACGCTTGGTTTGAAGGAGCAGTTAATTTTCCCAGAGATTGATTACGATAAGATTGAAAAGATTCAGGGTATGAATATCACAATTTGTACAACGGCTCGGACAGACGAAGAAGGTAGGTGTTTGCTTTCACATATGGGGTTGCCGTTGCGTAAATAAATTGTATGCATATGTGAAGCTTTTGATGTTTTTTAAAGGATGAAAAAGTGTTATGTCAAAAAAATCGCTGGTTGCTAAGGCGCTGAGAAAACAAAAATTCCAAGTTAGGGAATACAGTCGATGTGGGCTGTGTGGTCGTCCGCGAGCTTTCCTGCGAAAGTTTGGGATGTGTCGAATATGTTTCCGGGAAAGAGCTCTTATGGGGGAGATTCCTGGTGTTACCAAGTCCAGCTGGTAGGCGATTTAGTCGGTTGGTTTAAGTTTAGGAGTTTAGTTTTGTTATGATGACAGATCCTATAGCTGATTTATTTACGAGAGTTCGAAATGGCCTTATGGTAAATCATGGGGCAGTGGAGATGCCGAGCTCTAAGATTAAGGTCCGCATTGCAGAGATTTTAAAAGAAGAAGGTTTTATAAAAAATTTTCGCGTTCGAGAAGATGGTCGACAGGGTGTTTTAAAATTGTATTTGAAATATCATAAAGGTGACCCGGCTATTAGAGGAATTCAAAGGATAAGTAAACCTGGGCGAAGGACTTATGTTTCTTCTAGAGGTATCCCCAAGGTTTTAAGTGGGTTGGGAATAGCAATTATAACCACCTCCTCAGGTGTTATAACGGATCAGCGTTGTCGCGAGAAAGGGGTTGGTGGAGAGGTGCTAGGTCATGTCTGGTAATTATATGGAAGGGCGTAATGTCTAGAATAGGAAAAAAGCCAATTCCGATTCCAGCTGGAGTTGAGTGTAAGCTTGATGGGGTCGTTTTGACAGTGAAGGGTCCTAAGGGGCAACTTCATAGGGACTTGCATCCAAATATGCGAGTGGCTATTGAAGGTGCTTCGATATCTGTGACCCGCCCCACTGATGGTCGGCTGGATCGATCTCTTCATGGTTTAACGAGGACTCTGATTAGTAACATGGTTGTTGGAGTAAATGAGGGATTTTCAAAAACCCTAAATATTGTTGGTGTAGGTTATAAAGTAGACCTTAAAGGAAAAGCTTTGAATTTAAATCTTGGGTATTCTCACTCTATAGATTATCCGCCGCCTGAGGGTATAGAGTTCGATGTGGATAATAAAAAAAATGAGATTATTGTTAAGGGATTAAATAAGCAAGTGGTTGGACAAGTTGCGGCAGAAATTAGAATGCTAAGGCCGCCGGAGCCCTATAAAGGTAAAGGAGTAATGTATGCAGGCGAAAAAATCCGTAGAAAAGCAGGTAAGACTGCAGCAAAAGCTGGAGCTGGGGCTTAGGGGATCATGAAAACTTCAACTAAAGAACAGCTCAGAGTAAATCGAAAGAAACGTATAAAAAAAAATGTCCAAAGAAACAAGGAGAGGCTTCGTCTGACAGTGTTTCGGAGTGCTAAACATGTATATGCGCAGATTATTGATGATAAGCTAGGAAAAACTTTAGTTGCTGAATCCACCATGTCACCTGCATTTCGAGAGAAGATGAAAAGTGGAGGGAACGCTAAAGCGGCTACTCTAGTGGGGAATTTGATAGGCGAAAAGGCGATTCAAGGTGGAATTAAGGAGGTTTATTATGACCGGAATGGTTTTATTTATGCCGGTCGTATTAAGGCTTTAGCTGATGGAGTAAGAGAAAAAGGGGTTAAGTTTTAAAATAGACTGTTTCGAGCCAGGATTTTATGATGGAATTCTGCTTAACCGTATCTTGAAGGCGAGGTGTTAATTGCGAGAGCAAAGGGAAGATAAACAGGATTTTGTTGACAAGGTAGTGAAGATTCGTCGCGTAGCAAAAGTCGTTAAAGGTGGTAGAAGGTTTAGTTTTAGTGCCCTTGTGGTAGTGGGTGACAGAGAAGGCTCTATCGGCTGGGGATTGGGTAAGGCTAACGAAGTACCGGAAGCAATACGTAAGGGTGTCGAAAGAGCTAAACGTGATATGGTAAAGGTTTCCCTTGATGGTGCTACTATTCCCCATGAAGTAATTGGGGTTTATGGTGCGGGTCGTGTTCTTCTTCGTCCAGCATCCAAAGGAACAGGGTTGATTGCAGGGGGCGCTGTTCGTGCGGTGTTGGAGGCGGTAGGTGTTAAGGATATTTTGACAAAGAGTTTGCGCACGAACAATGCACATAACGTCGTGAAAGCAACAATTGAGGGATTGATTCGTCTAAGAGGTGTGGATCACTATTCAGCGGTAAGAGGTCAACAACTAAAAATGAATGCTTCTTGAAGAGATTATTATGAGATTATCAGAATTAAGGGCAGTGCCAGGTAGTCGTAAGAATAGAAAGCGAATAGGACGCGGTATAGGTTCAGGAACTGGTAAGACGTCAGGTAGGGGGCAAAAAGGTCAGAAATCAAGATCTGGTGGAAATCCGCATCCTTGGTTTGAGGGGGGGCAGATGCCTTTGTATCGAAGGTTGCCGAAGAGAGGTTTTACAAATATTTTCAGGAAAGAGTTTGAGATTGTCAATATCGCTCAGTTGGCGGGTTTCGGAATGAAGGGTCCTATTACTCCTGAAATTATGAAAGAGAAGGGTATGATACGTAGAGTCGGTTGCGTTAAAGTTTTGGGTAATGGCGAATTGTCTGAGGCTGTCACAGTGCACGCACAGAAGTTCAGCAAGTCAGCAATAGATAAGATTGAAAAATCTGGCGGAAAGGTCGTGACTATTTAATGAGTGGCGCTAGCGCATTTGGAAATATTTTTAAGATTCCCGAGCTTAAAAAGAAAGTTTTTTTTACTTTGGGAATTTTAGTTGTTTATCGAATAGGTGCTCATATCCCTACGCCGGGAATTAATTCTGTTGCGCTAGCTGAAATTATGGCTCGTATGACGGGTACCATAATGGGTTTTTTCGATATGTTTTCTGGAGGAGCACTAAGTAGGCTTACGATTTTTGCTTTAGGAATCATGCCCTATATCAGCGCCTCCATCATTCTCCAGCTGATGACGATGGTTTCCCCTTATCTGGCAAGACTTAAAAAAGAGGGTGAGCAGGGGCAGAAAAAAATCACCCAGTATACTCGTTACGGGACAATTGTACTAAGTATGGTTCAAAGTTCAGGTATTGCTGTAGGGCTAGAAGCAATGAAAAGCCCGTCAGGGAACCCGATTGTTCCTGGGCCAGGCTGGTCGTTTCGTGTGATGACTGTTTTAACTTTGACAGCTGGAACGGCCTTTCTTATGTGGCTCGGTGAGCAGATTACTGAGCGAGGAATTGGTAACGGAATTTCACTGATTATTTTTGCCGGTATTGTAGCGGGAACACCGGCTGCTATTTTTCAATCTATGGACCTAATGGGAACTGGAGAGTTATCAGTTTTGGTTATGCTATTTTTACTAGTTTTTATGGCGGCTGTGATTGGTGCTATCGTTTTTACTGAGGGAGGGCAGAGAAGGATTTCTATTCAGTACGCTAAACGTGTGGTAGGTAGAAAAATGTATGGGGGACAAAGTACCCATTTACCCCTTAAAGTAAATACTTCGGGTGTTATACCTCCCATATTTGCTTCTTCTATCATTATGTTCCCCGCAACTATAGCGCAATTCACGACCCATCCATGGATGAAAAATATTTCGGCAATGCTGACACCGGGTACAATTGTTTATAGTTTAATATTTATCGGGGCTATATTTTTCTTTTGTTATTTTTATACGGCGGTTATTTTTAATCCAGTTGATGTTGCAGACAATATGAAGAAACATGGAGGTTTTGTTCCGGGTATACGTCCGGGCGCAAAAACATCCGAGCATATTGACGAGATTCTGTCGAAGATTACTTTTTATGGCGCCATATATTTATCTTTGGTCTGTATTTTGCCCGATTACTTAATAAAATATATCAATATTCCATTTTACTTTGGCGGCACTAGCCTCTTAATTGTGGTTGGTGTGTCGTTGGATACGATGCAGCAGATAGAATCACATATGGTAATGAGAAGCTATGATGGATTTTTGAAAAAAGGACGACTAAAAGGTCGCAAGGGTTGACTTATGAGGCTGATCCTGCTCGGTCCGCCGGGTGCGGGCAAAGGAACACAAGCCAAAATGTTGAATGAAAAATTCCATAGGCCTCAGATTTCTACTGGAAATATTTTGAGAAAGTCGATTCAAAATGGCACGGAACTTGGTAATAGGGCAAAAGTATTTATGAATTCGGGAAGGCTGGTTCAAGACGATATTGTTATTGGTTTGATCAGAGAACGAATTGTAGAGGAGGATTGTCGAGACGGATTTATACTTGACGGTTTTCCTAGAACAATAATTCAAGCTGAAAAGCTAACAGAGACTTTAGAGGGAATGAATCTATCGATAGATACTGTGGTTGACTTTGAGGTTGATGGAGAAGAGTTGGTGAATCGTCTTACGGGACGGAGCACCTGCTCTTACTGCGGGGCTATGTTCCATAGAACATCCTGCCCTCCTTTGAAGAATGGTGTTTGTGATAGTTGTGGAGGAGAACTTCACCAACGAGAGGATGATAAGGAGCAGACCATCAAGAAGCGGCTCCAGGTTTACGAGCACGAAACAGCTCCTCTTAAGGAGTATTATAAAAAACAAGGCAACTTGAAGACAGTTCAGGGTTGTGGAACGGTTGAGGAGATTTTCTCCAGGGTTTGCGATATGGTGTCCTAAATATGGCGAAGGAAGAATCAATAGAGGTTGAGGGAACGGTGCTAGAGCCCCTGCCTAATGCAATGTTTAGGGTAGAGCTTGATAATGGGCATAAAATTTTAGCTCATATTTCAGGGAAAATGCGTATGCACTTTATCCGAATACTTTCTGGGGATAAAGTTAAAGTGCAACTTTCTCCATATGATCTAACCCGAGGTCGTATCACTTATAGACATAAGTAAAAAAGATTATGAAAGTGAGATCATCAGTTAAGCCGATTTGTAAAAAATGCAAGGTTATTCGTCGTAAGGGAGTTGTTCGGGTAATTTGTGAGAACCCTAAGCATAAACAAAAACAGGGATAATTTCCCGGTATTTTTTTGAAAAGGAGGGCTTGTGGGACGTATTTCAGGTGTAGATGTTCCTAGAGATAAAAGAGCAGTAATTGCTCTTACATATGTTTATGGAATTGGGAAGTCTGCTTCTATTAAGATTCTTGAACGAGCTAAAATTGATGAAAATACTCGCATGAAAGATCTTACTGAGGATGAAATTTCGCGTATACGGTCGATCGTCGATAAAGACTATGAAGTGGAAGGCGATCTTCGCCGTTCTACTAACATGAATGTGAAACGATTGATGGACATTGGTTCGTACCGGGGGTTAAGACACCGTAAGGGGCTTCCAGTTCGTGGTCAGCGAACCCATACCAATGCTCGAGGTCGGAAGGGGCCTAAAAAA
Organism: uncultured Nitrospinaceae bacterium; assembly: GCA_964584125.1. Taxonomy (GTDB): domain Bacteria; phylum Nitrospinota; class Nitrospinia; order Nitrospinales; family VA-1; genus Nitromaritima. The sequence continues at coordinate 12,839 of CAZOYP010000024.1, forward strand.
ACTGTGGGCGCTCGTACTAAAAAATAGCAGTGGGGAGGAATTATGGCAGCAGAAAAAGATAAAAAACCTACAAAAAAAAAGGTTAAAAATGCTCCTGAGCTAGGAGTTGCTCATATCCGGGCAACTTTTAACAATACGCTTGTGACGATCTCGGATTTGTCGGGTAATGTTATTTCTTGGTCTAGCGCAGGGGTTCAAGGTTTTAAAGGGTCTAGAAAAAGCACCCCTTTTGCTGCTCAGGTTGCGGCAGAGAAAGCTGTAATCAAAGCGCGAGATATGGGCATGAAAAAGCTTGAAGTTTGTGTCAAAGGGCCAGGTCCCGGTCGTGAATCGGCCATTCGTGCCCTACAAAATGCGGGAATGGAGGTCACGGTCATCCGAGATAAAACCCCAATGCCGCATAATGGTTGTCGGCCACGAAAGCGTAGGCGAGTTTAATGTCAATCCTCAATTTGGGAGATTAATAACTTGGCAAGATACACAGGTTCTGTTTGTCGTTTGTGCCGTAGAGAGGGCATGAAATTATTTTTGAAAGGGTTTAGATGTGAAACTGCAAAGTGCGCAATTGAGAAGCGGGGTTACGCACCTGGACAGCACGGTCAAGGGCGCAAAAAATTCTCAGAATATGGTATCCAGTTACGCGAAAAGCAAAAAGTAAAAAGAATTTATGGTGTTTTAGAAAAGCCTTTTCGAAATTACTTTGCTCATGCTGAACGAAAAAAAGGGATTGCGGGTGAAAACCTTTTACAAGCACTTGAGCTACGTATAGATAATGTAATCTATAGAATGGGATTGGCTCCATCAAGAAATGCTGCTCGGCAACTAGTTAGACATAATCATTTTACGGTTAATGGAAAGAAAGTTAATATACCTTCCTATACATTGAGTAAGGGAGATGAGATAGCACCCGCTCAGAAAAAAATTGATAAATTTCCAATCAAGACTGCATTACAAAATATGAAAGACAAAAATCAACCTCATTGGCTTGTATTCGACATAGAGACAAAGAAAGGAATTATTCAGGATTTGCCTACGAGAGAAGATATTACCATTCCAATTCAGGAGCAATTAATAGTCGAACTTTATTCTCGATAAGAATTTTCACGACCTTATTAAAAAAATATTAAAAACTTACATTTGGTGCTAATTCACCAGAAAAACCGGAGGATATATGTTTAACGCGCACGGAATCGTTAAACCCAGACGCTTGGAGTTTGAGAAAGATACAAAAAAAGAAAATTATGGAAAGTTTTCCGCTGGTCCCTTTGAAAGGGGTTACGGGGTTACCACCGGAAACTCACTTAGACGGATGCTCCTCTCTTCTATCGAGGGAGCAGCGATAGTTGCCGTTGAGTTTAAAGGAATTTTCCATGAGTTTTCATCAATTCCTGGAGTCCTTGAAGATGTGACTGAAATTATTCTTAACCTCAAACAGGTTAATTTAGTATTGCCTGATGAGGTGGCAGAAAAAAGAATTTACATAAAGCAAGAAACTGCGGGTAAGGTATACGCCAAAGACATTATTTCTGATTCGCAAGTTACCGTTTTGAACCCTGATCATCTAATCGCAACACTGGACAAAGGTAGTGTGCTCAATGCGGAACTGATTGTGCGTAAAGGCCGAGGTTACGTTTCTGCAGAAAAACAAGAAATTGAAGGGGAGTCAGTCCAAATGATTCCAATCGATTCTGTTTTTTCTCCGATTGAAAAAGTTTGTTATCACATAGAGAATACACGCGTAGGTCAATCCACTGATTACGATTTATTAGTAATGGAAATATGGACAAACGGAGGTATCACTCCAGAGGATGCTGTTGCACATGGTGCAAAAATTATTAAGGACCATATGCAGGTCTTCATAAACTTTGATGAAGAGCCAGAAACCGTCCAACCGCAAATTGACCAAGAGAAATTAAAAATGTGGACTAATTTAGCGAAGAGTGTTGAAGAACTGGAGCTCTCTGTCCGGTCATATAACTGTTTAAAAAATGCGAATATTCAAAGTATTTCCGAGTTGGTTCAAAAAAGTGATGGAGAGATGCTGAGAACAAGAAACTTTGGTCGTAAATCGCTAAATGAAATTAAAGAAATTTTAGACGAAATGGGGTTACATTTCGGAGTAAAGCTAGAAGCAGAAGATATAAAACAGATTGCGCAGGCAAGAAAGAAAAAAGAAGTCGAAGTAGAAGTTGATGTCGAACTGTGACAGATACAAATTGGATATTAACTAGAGGTAACTCACGATCATGCGCCATTTAAAAGCAGGTAGAAAATTTGGACGTACATCAGCTCACCGAAAGGCACTATTTCGGAATATGGTAACTGCCCTAATTGATAAAGAGCGAATTCGCACCACCTTAGCTAAAGCTAAGGAGTTGAGAGGTAAAGTAGAAAAAACCATAACGCTTGGGAAAAGAGGGACGTTGCATGCTCGCCGTCATGCTTTGAAACTAGTTGCTGATAGGAGTTCTCTAAAAAAAATATTTGGTCCTCTTTCAGAAAGGTATGCAAACCGGTCAGGTGGATATACTCGAGTTATTAAACTAGGACACCGACTTGGAGATGATGCTCCCATGGCTTTTATTGAGTTGGTAGACCGTGAGGGTGACACACTCGTAAAGGAGAAAAAAAAGGTAGAGGGGGCGGCCAAGAAAAAGAAAGCTGTTGATCAAAAAATACGTGATACGAAAAAGGATAAAAAGCCTTCCACCAAGGCTCCTACTGCTAAAACAGCTGGTAAAAAATCTGATGGTGAGAAAAAAAAGGTAGCCCCTGCAACTAAAAAGAAAATAGCTAGTGAAAAAAGTGGGGATGATAAAAAAAAGAAGAGTGGGTCCAAAGATTCAACGAAGAAAAAATAGTAGAATATAAAGTTTGAGTACGTAAGGAACCGTGAAAAAGAAAAAGTGATCCGGCCTAAAAATTTTCAAACGCAGTTTGGACGCACTCCTGTTGGATCCTGCCTAAACCTGAAGTTTGTGTTTTCTTTGATGTATTCAAGCAGGTCGTCATAACTCTTGAAGTGTTGGCTGAACCCATAGTCATCACCTGTGTATTCACAGTTTTCTACACTGTGTTCTTTGCAAAGATATGGTCGAGTTTCGTAGATTCCACACTTATTATCAGGAGTTAAGAAATTACAACGAGTATGGATCATTATATACCATTGGTTTCGGTAAACATAAATTGATGTCTTTTCGTGTGCAAGTTTCCACAACAAACTTTCATAGTCTTTCCGATCTTCGGGTTCATCTATTCCGAATGCAAAATAATTACAGCAAAACGCGGGAAGGCATTTTTCACATTGGTCGGTATTGTCTCGTGGGTTATTGTTATTTGCCATAAACGTCTATTAATTTTTTATAAACAGGCTTAAGCAATTTCGACAACTTTAATTATTAGCAAGTCTTCCAATGATTTTCAAAATGATATCTAGCATTTTCTAAATTGTTTGGCATATAAACGGCTAGTTTCGAACGGGGACTGCGTTGCACTGAATCCAACTATGTGCATTGTTTAAATTTTCTCTAACAAAGGATTAGAAATTTCTTCTCTTATTTCCAACGCTACTACTGAATATATCATGAAGTTCTTTAGATGTGTAAGAATAGAACATTAATTAGTCGGCTGTTATTTACCGCTATGTTTTGTCGAAATGTTTCAAAAATAACTAATAAAAGACGAAATTATATAGAAATGTAATCAAATGGGTATCCCTTAAGTATATTCGGGTCCGTTAGGATTAGATGAATGGCTCATATTGGGGGGGGGAGTTTCCTGAGCGCCAGTTGTTTTGACAAAAAATATTGAGAACGTAAAAAAACTATTGACAATTAAAGAGTCAACCGATAAGTTGTTATAGAACCCTGAGAATCCTTCAAATTTAAATCCCGAATTCATTCTAAAGAGTTAACGCATCTAGGTGTTTTCCTTTTAATTTATACAAACTAAAAAATTGACGACTACATGTTCAATGAAGAGAGAGAATCTATATTCCCCTAGTTTTTAGATAAAATTGCCCGATAACCATCCAATAATCTATCACCCAATCCATTAACTAACTCATCATAATAAAAGAAACAGGTATGAATATTGAAGACTTAAAATCCAAGACTATTTCTGAACTCACCAATATAGCAAAAGATCTTAAAATCCAAGGACACAGTGGTCTGCGCAAGCAGGATTTAATCTTTAAAATTCTTGAAGCCAATACGGAAAAAGATGGATTGATGTTTGGACAGGGGGTTTTGGAAATTTTGCCAGATGGGTTTGGTTTCCTAAGGGCACCAACCTATAATTATTTGCCAGGCCCTGACGATATTTACGTATCGCCATCACAGATTCGTAAATTCGATATGCGAACGGGAGACACGATTTCTGGTCATATTCGTCCACCTAAGGAAAGCGAGCGTTACTTTGCTTTACTCAAAGTTGAGGCGATTAACTTTGAAAATCCAGGGAAAACAAAAGAGAAGCTTCTGTTTGATAACCTGACCCCGCTTTATCCATCAGAACGTTTGCGTTTGGAAACACCGAATGGTAAGGACTATAGCGCACGTATTATGGATTTAATGACGCCGATTGGTAAAGGTCAGCGCGGACTGATTGTAGCTCCACCAAGGACTGGTAAAACTATGCTTCTCCAGTCAGTCGCAAATAGTATTAGTACAAACTTCCCCGAAGTTGTTTTAATTGTTTTGCTTATTGACGAGAGGCCGGAAGAAGTTACCGATATGAGTCGATCAGTCAAAGGAGAAGTCATCAGTTCTACTTTTGATGAGCCGGCTCAAAGGCATGTTCAAGTTGCGGAAATGGTGATTGAAAAAGCTAAGAGGCTAGTAGAGCATAAGCGAGATGTAGTAATTCTTTTGGATAGTATTACACGACTAGCTAGGGCTTATAATGCCATCGTCCCTCCAAGCGGTAAAATTCTTTCAGGTGGTGTTGACTCGAACGCATTACAACGTCCAAAACGGTTTTTTGGAGCAGCCCGAAACTTAGAAGAAGGAGGAAGCTTAACCATTATTGCAACCGCACTTATCGACACGGGTAGTAGGATGGATGATGTTATTTTTGAGGAATTTAAGGGGACAGGCAACCTCGAAATTGTTCTTGATAGAAAATTAGCAGATAAAAGAACCTTTCCTTCCATTGACATTAACCGTTCTGGAACGCGCAAAGAAGAGCTATTACTACCCCCAGAAGATTTGCAGAGAATATGGCTGTTAAGAAAGGTTTTGCTGCCGATGGGTATTCATGATACCATGGACCTTCTCCTGCAGAAGATTAAGGAAACAGAAACGAATGCTGAGTTTATGTCGACCATGAACTCTTAAAGTGCTAGGAACTATGAAGACAGATATACACCCAGATTACTTTGAAACTAAAATCCGATGCGCGTGTGGGAATGAGAGTCAGATTCATTCAACCGTAAAAGATATGCATATTGATATTTGTTCCAACTGTCACCCATTTTATACTGGCAAACAAAAACTTATTGATACTGCGGGAAGGATTGAAAAGTTCAATCGCAAGTATGGTAAGAATCAAACTCAGCAATCAGAAGAACCCGCTGTCCTTGAATAGCTTCCTTTCATTTTATTGCCCACGCTAGTTTTTTTTAATCATTAAATATCATCGGTAGGATCCCGCCGTTTTTTAAATTTTTATTCTTATGTTTACCAAGTTGGAAGAAGTAGAAAAACGATATAACCATTTAAATGATCAGATGAGTGACCCCAAGGTTATTGCTAGGCAGCAAGAGTTTCAGCAATATGCTCGTGAGCATTCCGAATTAGCTCCTGTCGTGGCAGAGTATCGTGTGTATAAAAAAATACAGACTGAACTGGAAGACAATCAGAAAATTTTGGAAGAGGATGTGGACGAAGAAATCTTAATTATGGCACGTGAGGAAATTATTGACCTTAGGAAACGAATGGTAGCAGTGGAGCAAAAAATTAAAATAATGATTTTACCACGTGATCCACGAGATGGACGAAGTGTCATTATGGAGATTCGCGCAGGAACGGGCGGTGAAGAAGCTTCACTGTTCGCTCTCGATTTATTTCGTATGTATACTCGTTATGCAGAAACGAAGAAATGGAAGTCCGAAATCCTGAGTCAGAGTGAGACAGGTAAAGGTGGGTTCAAGGAGGTCGTATTTAATATCCAAGGTAAGGGAGTATATAGTAAATTAAAGTATGAGGGTGGAACTCATCGAGTACAGCGAGTTCCAGAAACAGAAACTCAGGGTAGAGTACATACTTCGGCAGTAACTGTCGCTATTATGCCTCAGGTTGATGATGTTGATATCAAAATCAATCCATCTGATTTAAAAATTGATGTATTTCGATCCTCAGGCCCAGGAGGTCAAAGCGTTAATACAACCGATTCTGCGGTTCGTATTACCCACGTGCCAACTGACTTAACAGTCACATGTCAGGATGAGAAGTCTCAACACAAAAATAAAGATAAAGCTATGAAGGTTCTTCGTGCTCGACTATACGACCTTGAACAGAATAAACAGCAGGAAGAACTAGCCCGTGAGCGGAAAGAGCAGGTCGGATCAGGAGACAGGAGTGAGCGTATTCGAACTTATAATTTTTCTCAAGAACGAGTTACAGACCACCGGATAGGATTGACTTTGCATAAATTGAGTTTGGTTCTTCAGGGTGATCTCAGTGAAATTATTGATGCGCTTACAGTTTATTATCAAGCAGAAGCTCTTAAGCACGGTAATTAGTTTTTGATCTGAGGTGACTATAAGGTATAGGCTGAAGTAGAATTAATGAAAGAATTTCTTGACTGGTCTATAGGCTGCCTAAGTCAGGCAGGAATTGATTCTCCTCGCATGGAAGCAGAAGTGCTTTTTGCTGGTGCCTTAAACTTATGTCGTGAAGAAATTTTTCTTAGACCAGACCGTATTCTTACAGACTCTGAAAAAACTATTTTTCGTAATTTTGTAGCCCGCCGTGTTCTTCGAGAACCTGTAGCCCACATTTTAGAGCGAAAGGAGTTTTGGTCTTTAGATTTTAAAATTACGCCTGACGTCCTCATTCCCCGAGCAGAAACAGAAATTCTTATTGAAACCTTACTATCATTAAATATTGTGAATCCAGCAGAGCTGTCGTTGCGCTTGTTAGAGATCGGAACGGGATCAGGGGCAATTGCGGTGGTAGCAGCTCTGGAAATTTTTAATTGTCGGGTGACGGCGACTGATAATTTTTTAGAAGCGCTGAACGTGGCTAGACTGAATGCTGAAAGGCATGGGGTAGCTGATAAGATTAACTTTGTTCAAAGCGATATTTTTTCAGAGGTGCCTGCAGAGCTTTATGATTGCATCGTATCTAATCCACCTTATATTCGGACATCATGCTTAAGTGACATTATGCCTGACGTGATTGACTTTGAACCCCAGAGTGCTCTTGATGGAGGATATGATGGGTTAGATTTTTATAAGCAAATCGTTCCGGAGGCATTGAACTATTTAAAAAAAGGAGGTGTGGTTGTCCTTGAAATTGGAGAAACACAAGCCAAGGAGGTAACTAGTTTGTTTTACAGTCTATCTGACTACGAAGAGATTAAAGTGACTAGAGATTATAGCGGATATGATCGTGTCGTTTCGGCGAGGAAAAAATAAATGGATAAATTTATTATAGAAGGGAAAGGGCGCCTCGAAGGAGAGGTGGAAATCAGCGGCTCAAAGAATGCAGCCTTACCGATTATGGCTGCGATGATTTTGACTTCAGGAAAAAATAAAATTAATGGAGTACCACAAGTCCGTGATGTTACTACTATGCTTTATCTGCTAAAGGATCTGGGAGGCTCCACTGAAGAGTTTAATGATGGGTGTATCGTTTTTAATTCAGCGGGTATAAATAATTATGAGGCACCGTATGAGCTTGTCTCTAAGATGCGTGCGTCTTGTCTTGTCCTGGGTCCACTTCTGGCCAGACTGGGTAAAGCTAAAGTTTCACTTCCGGGAGGATGCGCAATAGGGGCGAGGCCACTGGATCTTCATATAAGAGGTTTGGAAGAAATGGGGGCGAAAATACGTCTTGAACAGGGATATATTTATGGTGAGGTTAAGCGTCTTCTAGGAGCAAGGTATTATTTCGATACAGTTTCAGTAACAGGAACTGCTAACCTTATGATGGCCGCAACTTTGGCTGATGGAGAGACTGTTCTTGAAAATGTTGCTAAAGAACCGGAAGTAGTATTTCTCGCAAATGTTTTAAATCAATGCGGAGCTAAAATTAAAGGTCATGGTACAGACCTTTTAACAATTCAGGGAGTTCAGTCGTTAAAACCTATTAATTGCGACATTCTTCCGGATAGAATAGAAACGGGCACCTATATGATTGCGTCTGCAATCACGGGAGGTGATGTTAAGATTGTTAATTGCATACCACAACAAGTTGAAGCTTTGACTATGAAACTTAGGCAGGTTGGGTTGGTTGTGGAAGAAAATAAAACCAGCCTTCGGGTGGTGGGTGATGGTCAATTAAACGGAGTGAATATAAAAACCCAACCTCACCCAGGTTTCGCGACAGACTTGCAGGCTCAGTTTATGGCTTTAATGGCACTTGCACAAGGACAAAGTATTATAATTGAAACTGTATTTGAAAATAGATTTATGCATGCGGCAGAATTAAAGCGAATGGGCGCTAATGTAACTATACAAGGCCAAACAGCAGTTGTGAATGGAGTTAAAGAATTAAGTGGAGCCCCTCTTATGGCGACGGACTTGCGAGCGAGTGCTTCTCTAGTTTTAGCTGCATTAGCGGCTAAAGGAAAGTCAGTTATTTCTCGCATCTACCATATTGATCGTGGGTACTCTGGTATAGAAAAAAAACTTTGTAGTTTAGGTGCAAAAATTTATCGCGAAAAATAGAAAATTGAATTGATATAACTTTAAAGCTCTATTTAAGAAGAGTTATGCTGAATAAAGAAAAAATCTTCCATATTGTACTATGGATGCCTAGTTGGATTGGCGATGTGGTGCTAGCCCTCCCAGCCCTTCAAAGTTTACGTAAAATATATCCAAATGCTAGAATTACTGCCATAGTGAGATTTCCTACGGGCCAATTATTAAATAACCTCACGCTAGTGGATAGTGTCTTGCAGTTTCCAAAAAATAAAGGGGATGGTTACATCAAGCAGTATAAATATGCCCGCGGATTAAGAAAGTATAAATTTGATCTCGGGATTATTTTTCCTAATTCATTTCATAGTGCATTAATATTGATGATTATGGGAGCAAAATTCCGTATTGGCTATAAAACAGAGGGGCGCCAAATGTTGCTAACTCACCCGATCCCCGTTACTCTAAAAGAAAAAAAAACATTACATCGCGTCAAATACTTTCATAAAATTCTTTCTCCTTTGAATTCGGGCCCAATGCCAGATTGTTATGATTCAAAATGGACTAAAGGTAGCTCGCAAGGATTAAAGGAGACATTCGCTGCATTGGGGATAAGTAAAGAAGATATTGTGATAACCATTCATCCAGGCGCATCAAAAATTGAGCGTGCTTGGCATGCCGAGCGATTTGGTATACTGTGTCAGAATTTAATCAAAGCCTACTCTGTGAAAGTTCTCCTTTTAGGTACTAATGAAGAAAAGTTATTACTTGAAAATATTAGTTCGTTTTGCCCTTCAGAAAATGTAATCACTGCCACAAAACTTAACCTTTTTGAGATTACCCAACTGCTAAAGGCAAGCCAACTTTTTATTGGTAATGATAGTGGGTTGTTGCATTTGGCTTCGCTAGTTGATACACCAGTGATAGGAATATTTGGTCCAGGGCAGGCAGCTACTACAGGTCCATTTATTGATATTAAAAAACAGGAGGTAGTGACTCGAAATTACCCATGTTCTCCTTGTAACCAACATTTTTTTAAAGAATGCGAGCCCTCTTTACATCAGAAGCCAGAATGCATTGAGAGTATAAGTGTAAAAGAGGTTTCCGACGCCGTTCAGAAAATAGTTCAACGTTTAAAATTATTATAAAAGATAGGTAGGTATATATAAAAGTTAAAAAAAACAATATATTTTCGAAGCCTCATTTTCTTGAACGATTTTTTTGCCAAGCCATCCTACTTATTTGTTTTAAAAGAATATTTGTCACAATATATGAAGTTCTGCTTTTAAAATTGAAAGTCATTTTAAGACCATTTGTATATAAAAGGCAATGTGGTTATTTAAAAAATTTTATTTTAAAACCACTTGTCTTTCTATTAATTTTTTTGTGATGAAGTTTCCAATGATTCCAGTGAAAACTCCAGCGATAAGAGTGAATGTTAAAAAAACAGGTAAAAGGTTAAAGAAAAATTCTTGCTGTATCCAAAAAAAATAAATACATGTTACAGTCGATAGGGTGTGGGCGTATGCGGCGCAAACGCTTACTCCTACCAAGCTAAATGGGCTTTTCCCATGATGATATATCCAATATATTGTAAAGACAGTTGCTATTCCTCCAGATAAACTTAAGAAAAATGTCGGGCTGAGAAATGTTCCGCCAATAATAGATCCTAGCACTACCCTTAACAGAGTTATAGTCAAGGCATCACGAAAACCGAAAAATATAAGTGTGACGAGGGTCATCACATTAGCGAGTCCGAGTTTGACCCATGGGCTGGGTAAGGGGATGATCGCGTCCAGACGATGTAAAACTATAGCTAGAGCAACTATTAGAGAAAGAATAATTATCCTTCGACTAGTTTGTATTTCTCCAGGCAGAATCATGTTTGAGTGATTTGATATTCAAAATTTTAAAAATATTGTAATGGGAATACAAATATATTTTTGGTATGATTTTTAAAACCATACTATTCCTGACCATTTACTAAAACGTTAATATGTTGATAAACAGAACCAGCCAAAGCTTTGTGATTATAGCCCCCTTCTAACATTGAAAGTAATCTTCCGTCGCAAACTTCATCAGCAACTTTTAGTATCATCGCAGTCATTTGACCATAGCAATCGGATGAGACTTTCATTTGACCAAGGGGATCATCTTCATGTGCATCAAATCCTGCAGAAATAATAATTAGCTCTGGTTTGAAATTTTGAATTTCTGGTATAAGTTTATTTTGAATAATATCTAAATAGATTGAATCTCCAGCAAAAGCATTCAGTGGGAAATTGAGGGTGGTTCCCAATCCATCTCCAGTACCAGTTTCATTTTTATCTCCAGTACCTGGATAAAACGGGTATTGGTGGATACTACTATAATGGACGGACGAATTTGAATAGAAAGAATGTTGTGTTCCATTTCCATGATGAACATCCCAATCGAAAATACATACTCGGTTAAGTTTATGTTTTTTTATTGCGTATCGAGCCGCGATAGCAACATTATTAAACAAACAAAATCCCATAGCGCGACCTTTTTCAGCATGGTGGCCTGGTGGGCGCACGGCAGTGAAAGCGTTGTCTAGTTCACCAGATATAATTTGGTCAATAGCTGTTAGACCAGCTCCTGAACTTAGAATAGCCGCATCCCAAGAGTCGGCACAAATGAAGGTGTCTCCATCAAGATTTTGTACACCATTCTGACAACTATCGCGAACATTTTTAATATGGCTTATGTCGTGGTTTTCAGCAAGTTCATTATCCGTGGCACGTCGAGGTTCTGGAAAATGCAAATGAGAATATATATTTGATAACTCCATTGTTTCTTGTATGGCATTTAACCTCCCAGAATTTTCTGGATGAGATTCGGTACCATGTTTAAGATATTGAGGGTGAAAAATATATCCAGTTTTATTCATGGGTTTATTTCCTAAATCTATATAGAGTTTTAAAATTGAGGGGAATATACCTAGATGGTTAAATTATAGTAAGATTATAAATCAAAGTCCACGACCATAAAATCAAGCTTTAGAATATTAGAAATGCCTTCAATAAATGAAAAAACTTTACGTATAGAGAACTTTGCTCAAGAATTGGGTTTTGATGGTTTTGGAGTGACCAGATTTTTACCTCCTAAGTCTATTGAAAATTATAAGGAGTGGTTAAATTTAGATTATCAAGGTGAAATGTCTTATATGCATCGTAATGTTGAAAAACGCTCCAGTTTAGATAGAGTGCTTCCTGGAGTCCAATCAGTTATTTGCTTAAGAACAAATTATTTGACGGAAGAAAAGGACATGTGTTTTGTTAATAAAAAAGAAAAGGGAGACATTTCTCTTTATGCTCTTAATGAAGATTATCACGAAGTGTTAATCGAAAGGCATCGAAAATTAGAGAAAAAAATCAGAGAAGAATTTGAAGGGTGTCAGACAAAAATATACATTGATACTGGTCCCATTTTGGAAAAACCATTAGCTCAAAACGCGGGTTTGGGTTGGATAGGTAAACATACCAATTTGATAACAGAGCATGTAGGCTCGTATTATTTTATTTCTGAAATTCTGGTAGACGCTATCCTTAAAGTTTCAGAACCTTCTTTGGATAAATGTGGTACCTGTACGAGTTGTATCGATATTTGTCCTACTAAGGCAATAGTTGCTCCTTATGTCTTGGATTCTCGAAAGTGCATTTCCTATCTAACAATTGAATTTAAAGGAGTTATTCCGATTAAATTCCGGAAGGCCATGGGCAATCATATTTATGGTTGCGATGATTGTCAGATCGTTTGCCCTTGGAATTCTTTTGCTGTTAAGACGGATGAAAAGTCATTTAGTTCGAGCGGTGACTCCTTCCAGCTTATTGAGTTGATACGTTTGGATGATAAAGCTTTTAGAAAGCGTTTTAAAAATAGTCCGGTCAAGAGGACGAAACGAAGGGGTCTATTGAGAAATGTTGCTGTGGCTCTTGGGAATTCAGAGGATCCTTCTGCGATTAGTCCCCTAATTGATACGCTTTCTGACTATGAACCACTCATCCGCGCTCATGTTGTCTGGGCATTGGGAGAATTACTAGGTAAAAAAGCATTACGTATACTAAATAAAAGCTTAAAAAATGAGGAAGAGGCTATAGTTAAAAATGAGATAAGTCTTGTACAAAAGCATTATAGTTAATGGAAAGATTAATAAAGCGATTGATTATCGTTTCTCACCTACCTATAATCTATCGGTTGTTTCATACCCCAAAAATATTTTAAAAATTATGATAGAAGGCAACGAATTTAGATTTCTAAAGGCCTGTCGAGGCGAGTTAACTGATGTAACGCCTATATGGTTTATGCGCCAAGCTGGGCGTTATATGAAAGCTTACAGAGATCTAAAAGAAAAATACTCTTTTTTGGATCTGTGCAAAAACCCAGACCTTGCTACAGAGGTCACATTGCAACCACTGGATGTTCTGGGAGTTGATGCAGCAATTATCTTTGCGGATATTCTTTTACCATTGGAGCCCATGGGGACTGGATTGGAATTCACAGCTGGGGACGGTCCAGTCATTCCACGCCCGGTTAAAAATCAAAAAGATATTGACAAGTTACGTCCTGTTAATGCAGAAGAGGATCTAGGATTTGTTGGCGATGCGATTCGTGAGGTACGAAAGGAGATTTCTGGGAAAATGCCATTAATAGGGTTTGCGGGAGCGCCCTTTACTCTATGCAGCTATATGATAGAAGGTGGCAAATCAAGAGACTTTACTACAACTAAGCTCATGATGTTTGAAACTCCAGAACTGTGGAGTTTACTTATGGATAAGGTATGCACCATGCTAGTTGAGTATCTGAAAATGCAGGTTAAAGCAGGAGCTCAAGCGTTGCAGATTTTTGATAGCTGGGTAGGTTGTATGAGTCCTCAAGATTATGAAAAATATATTATGCCTTATACACGAAGGATTATTAGCAAGTTAAAAGAAACCGGTGTTCCAATAATCAATTTCACCACAGGGACATCAACTCTTCTAGATAAGGTTTCTCAGGCGGGCGGAGATGTGGTTAGTTTTGATTGGAGAATTAATATTGACGATGCTTGGGAAAAAATTGGACATGATCGTTCCGTACAGGGCAATCTTGACCCTACACTTCTATTTGCCCCAATACCTGTTATCCGTGAGAGAGTTCATGATATTATGAAACGAGCGGGTGGTCGCCCTGGACATATCTTCAACCTGGGGCACGGAATTTTGCAACACACTCCAGTAGACCATGTTAAAGCAGTGGTTGATATGGTGCACGGATATCAGTATGAGTAAGAGTTCTCTATCTGCTGGCAAGACAGCAGTTTTTCTTATGGCTCATGGCGCTCCCACCAGTGTAGATGACATTCCTCTCTATCTTAAAAATATTCGCGGCGGCACAGATTCCTCCTCTGAAGTAACTCAGATAATACGAGAAAGATATAAAGCTATTGGCGGAAGTTCCCCATTACTTGAAATTACTCAGGGCCAAGCTGATAAATTAGAGAACTACCTCAATCAGAATGGAGGAAATTTCAAGGTTTATTTTGGTATGAGGAACTGGGATCCTTTCATTCTAGATGTAGTTAAGCAAATGTTGGAAGACAGAGTAGAAAAAATTCTTGCCTTATGCCTTGCCCCTCAATATAGCACTTGGAGCACAAAGCTTTATTTCAATGCGTTTAATGACGCGCTAGAAAAAAATTCAAAAGGGGACCTTCCTCCAGTCCAATTAATAGGGAGTTGGGCGAATCAGCCTAGCCTTATAGATGCCTTTGTTGAAAAATACAATATAGCAATGGATAAAATACATTCACTTGGATACGAACAATTTTATACAATTTTTACTGTTCATAGCATTCCTGCAGAATCACTTGAACAAGGTGATTTTTATGATAAAGAATATAATAGTACTGTGAAGGCTATTGTAGAAAGAATTAAACCTTTTCGTTGGTATCAAGCTTATCAAAGTCAGGGCATGATCCCGGTCCCTTGGCTTGGCCCTACCGTAGAGAGTGTTCTCGACCGAATTGCTCGAATTGGCTCAAAGCCAGTATTGATGGTTCCAGTTGGTTTTGTGTCAGATCATGTTGAAATTTTATATGATATTGATATTGAATTTTCCGAATACGCAAAATCAAAAAACCTGCAACTCTTTCGTACAGAGTCATTAAATCAATCACCTCTTTTTACTGAGGCTCTTGCCTCAGTAGTGTGGGAGCACCTAGCTTAAACTTCATAAGCTTATCTATCCTATATTTAGTAGTCCTAAATAGTTTCAAGCCCAAAAAATTTTACGCCCGAGTTTTTCTATTTATAAAAATTTCTTAATCAAAAAAAATTAATCTAACTTTAATTCACTGTTAATTTAGAAATAGAATTCGAATGTTATTCTTTCCTTATGCTAAAAATTATTTCTGCATAATTTTAATTAAGGGAAAATATATGAAAAACTCAAGTTATTGGATTAAGAAGGGTGCATTGCTGGCAACTACTATTACAGCAGTTTTTTTAATGTCAGGTTATGGTATGGCCAGTGTTGATAAAATATGGACTGAAAAAACAACTATCTCCAACACAGATGTTTCTCCCGTTGGTGGGAAACTTTTTCGTGGTTTGGCTGAAAAACTTAGTCCTGCAGTAGTTAATGTTAAACCAATGCAAAAATTTACAAAGACATATGGTAATTTCCAAAGCGGTATGCCTCGTGTGATACCTCCAAAAATGAATCCCCATGGACCCAAAGAATTTCGACAAAGAGGAGAGGGTTCTGGCTTCATAATCCATAAAGATGGTTATATTTTGACCAATGCTCATGTAATAGAAAATTCAGATTCTGTACAAATTGCACTATCAACTGGTGGACTATTCAAGGGAAAAATAATTGGAATGGATAGAGTGGCAGACTTGGCTCTAATAAAAATTGATTCTCCAAGTCCTCTTCCAGTAATCCCTCTAGGGCACTCTAAAGATTTAAAACCAGGAGATTGGGTCATGGCTATTGGAAGTCCATTTGGACTGGACTTAACGGTCACCGTCGGAATAGTTAGTGCAAAAGGTAGATCACTTGGTGCAACACCATATGACGATTTTATCCAAACTGATACACCAATCAATCCAGGTAATAGTGGTGGTCCTCTTATAAATATCTACGGAGAAGTAGTTGGTATCAATACTGCTGTAATGCAGATGGGTCAGGGACTTGGCTTTTCGCTTCCCGTAGATTTGGTAAAAAAATTAATACCCGAACTTAAGGCCACTGGAAAGGTAACCCGAAGTTGGCTTGGTGTATCTGTGCAAGATATTACCCTAGCTGATAAAGAGTTTCTAAAGTTAGGTGTTGATCAAGGGTCTCTCGTTAGGGAGGTGGTTGTTGATAGTCCTGCTTATAAAGCGGGGTTAAAAATGAATGATGTAATTGTAGAGTTTGATGGTCACACTATTAATAATTCAAGAAAGCTTCCGAAAGAGGTAGTTTATACACCTGCCGGAAAAGAGATTCTTATTAAACTGGTGCGTGAAGGAAAAACTATTATGATAGAAGCTATTTTAAAACCATTTCCAGAAAATGTGATGAGCTGAATAATTGAGCTAGATGGGAGTGAAGTTTAACCTTTCCCTTATCTCAAAAACAATGTAAGTTGAATCAATTGTTGAATGGCGTTTTTTTCGGTGTGTTCGAAAGAGCGCCATTCTTTTTTCTAAAAAGTTTTTAAGAATAGCTCCATTACATGAACCTTGAGTCGTTAAACCCCCAACAATTAGAAGCAGTCCAACATGATAAGGGGCCCTTATTAGTTGTCGCTGGCGCGGGTTCGGGTAAGACGCGAGTGATTACATCTAGAATTGCGAATCTGATCCACCAAGGAATAAACCCGGATAGTATTCTTGCTATTACTTTTACCAATAAGGCTGCCGGTGAAATGAAACAGCGTGTTTTTAAGATGCTTTCCGGTGATGGTTTGTCTTCTCCTTGGATTAGTACTTTCCACTCCTTTTGCCTTCAACTCCTTAGAAGACATATTAATGAATTAAACTACTCCCGGGAATTTGTTATTTATGACTCAAGTGACCAGTTATCTTTAATAAAGCAATGCATGAGGTCAATTGATATCGAAGCTGAAGCATTTCCTCCCAAGACCTTGTTAAACCATATTAGCAGTTTTAAAAACGATTTTATTTTA
>CAZOYP010000025.1:0-29575 GCA_964584125.1 uncultured Nitrospinaceae bacterium
GCGCATCCTTATAATCCTTTTGGTCCCCGCTCTTTACCGCTTTTTTCCAACTAGCGATACCCTCTTTATTGTGCTTTTTAGCTTCTGCTTTTGCGCCATCAGGTAGTTTCATTGGTCCCTCGCCTGCAAAGGCAGAAGTCGAGACTAAAAAAAATACTAGCGTCGCTAGAATCGAAACAATATTTTTCATTTCTTTATCCCCCATAAATCAGTTGATTACCTTTTGATTTTTAATATACACTTCTATTATATTATGCCTTATATTTTTTTCCAACCCCAGTTTAAAAAGATTTTTCCTATAAAGGAGTAATAATTGACCCCGTCTAAAAGAAGGTTTAATATACAAGTCTTTAGAGCGGGTAATCATTACCCCTAACCCTTTGAATACTTTCTAAAAGTTAATTAATGAGTGATGAGGGAATAGTAGAAGTTGAAAAGTTAGTTCGTGATAATTTAGATACAAATGGTTTGCTTGACTTAGAAAATAGGAAATTATGTGATGCTGGCACAATCCGGCTTTCTAACCTAGGGGCATTATCCCAAGCTAAGACCTTGATTCTAGGCGACAATGAAATCAGCGATAAAGGTGTTGCCGCCTTATGCAATTCACCTTATCTTTCTCAGCTAAAAACATTGAATTTAAAATCAAACAAGATTACGTCTGAAGGTGCAAAACTAATTTCTCAGTCGTCAAATTGGGCTAACCTCGATCAGCTTGTTTTAAAGTTTAATGAAATAGGAGAAGAAGGGGCTATACACATTGCAAGATCAGAATCTCTATCGAATGTCACCACTCTTGACTTATTTAGAAATCATATTGGCTCTGAAGGAGCAAGGGCAATAAAATCTTCACCAAACTTAAAAAAACTTAGTCGGGTTCGCCTGGACTAAACCTCACATACTTATTTCGGTACCTTGCCATTTGGTTCCGCTAATGGTTCACAAGTCCCACTTTACATGAATCTCGTAAAATCAATTCCCAGAAGTCCAAAAAAAAAGATGGGAGGACTTGTAATGTTGCCACGCATGATGGATAAAGCGATGGCCTATAACTCAAACACTCTAGGAGAATATATATTCCCATGCCCTCTTGATAAAATTATTTTAAAATTTCTCGATACCACCTATAAAGAGTTTGCTAATAGAGCCCAAAAACTAACTGAAAAAGAGTTTAGTTTATGGGTTAATGAAAAATGTATACATAAATCAATAAACGATAAGAATCAAATTAATAATAAAATACTGACACAAAAACCAGATAGCCAGCAAAGCTTAGATCGTTTTAATGAAATTCTAAACAGCATTAACCCTTTCGTAAAAAATATTACTACCTGGATTGACCTTATAGAACTAGAAGAAAATAACATTCTCCCCAAAAATTCATAATGGCAAAGTCTGAAACAGAAAAACCACCGAAGAAAAAAAAGAAGCCTTTAAAAAAAAGAACAGGCGGTTTTTTTAGATGTCTATTCATGGGAATATTTACTATTTCAATAGTAATAATACTAATTGGATTCACTGGTGCATTGGTAACTTACTACACCTTTGCAGATGACTTGCCTGACGTAAGAGAATTAAAAAATTTTGAGCCTAGCACTGTAACCCTGATGTATTCTGATGAAGATGAACTAATCGCCGAACTTTACCTTGAAAAAAGAATACTGCTCCCGCTAGACAAAATCCCAGTCCAACTGAAACAAGCTGCAATTGCAGTTGAAGACGCAAACTTCTATCGTCATATGGGGATTGATCTAAAAGCTATTTTCCGTGCTTTCCTGACCAATATCAAAGCTGGCCACATTGTAGAAGGTGGTAGTACGATAACTCAGCAACTATCCAAAACTCTGTTTCTTTCTCGTGAACGATCCATAATACGTAAAATCAAAGAAGCTATTTTATCCGTCCGATTAGAATTAGTCTTCACAAAAGCTGAAATATTAGAAATGTATTTGAATCAGATTTATTATGGTCACGGTAGTTATGGAGTAGAAGCTGCTGCGCGGACATACTTTGGCAAAAGCGTGCACAACCTAAGCCTTGATGAAGTCGCCTTAATTGCCGGACTACCAAAATCTCCAAACAACTACTCACCATATCGAAACCCAAAACGAGCTCGTTCTAGACGAAATCACGTCATACGTAGAATGGCTCAAGAGGGTTTCATCAATCGCGAAAAAGCCCAGCAAGCAATGAATAAAAAATTTAAACTTGGTGAAGTTACAAACATGCTAAATAGAGCCCCTTATTTTGTCGAATATATCCGCCAACAGTTAATGACAATGTATGGACGCAATAAAGTTTACAAAAGTGGGCTAAAAGTCTATACCACGCTTAACCTAACAAAACAGGTTATCGCTCAGAATGCCACAAAAAAAAATCTTCACATTACAGACAAACGTTACGGTTATCGTGGGCCATTAGGCACAATGGATATATCACTACCAGAAGCGGTATTGCAAAAAAAACTACAAGAGATAAATAGTATGGAAGAAGGGGCACTACCTCCAGCTGGAAAAATTATTCGTGGATTAGTAAAGTCAGTGGAAAAAGAACTTGCTACTGTTTTAATCGGTCAGGGAGAAGGAATTATTGAATTAAAAAATATGAACTGGGCGAGAGAACCAAATATTAAAGTAGATGGACGATGGGCTCGTATTAACCGAATTGACAAAATTCTCTATCCCGGTGACAAAATAATGGTCAAGGTTTTGGGCGTTCATGAATCAGGGATTTTCTGGGCATTATCACTTGAGCAAGAACCAGAAGTAGAAGCAGCACTAATAAGCATAGAGCCCAGCACGGGACATATCAAAGCCATGATAGGTGGGTATGATTTCTCTAAAAGTCAGTTTAATCGTTCCGTACAAGCAATTCGGCAACCCGGATCTGTTTTCAAACCTATTGTTTATGCCGCTGCTATTAGTAGAGGTTTTTCTCCTGCAAGTATAATTATAGATTCACCAATTATTTTTAAAGAAAAGGACCATTCCTTTGATAAATGGAAACCCGTAAATTTTGAAGAAAAATTTTATGGGCCAACACCTTTACGTATAGCATTAGCACATTCTAGAAATATAGTTACGGTGAAATTGCTCCAGAAAATTGGAACGCGTTCAGTAATTAAAATGGCCAGAAACTTAGGGATAAATAGCCGCTTAGAAAATAACCTTTCTATTGGCCTTGGCTCATCAGGCGTCACACTGCATGAACTAGTTTCAGCTTATTCGGCTTTTGCCAATAATGGCATGAGAGTTGAGTCCCAAGGTATTCGATATATAGAAAATAGAGATGGAGAAATATTATTCAAAGAAAATCAAATTAAAACCCAACCTATTTCAGGCGGAATGGCTCGAATTATCACAAGCCTTCTACAAAGTGTTGTTGAACAAGGAACTGCAAAAAAAGTCCGCTCACTTGGACGGCCTACTGCAGGAAAAACAGGTACAACGAACAACTACATAGATGCGTGGTTTTTGGGATACACACCAAAGTTACTGACTGGAGTCTGGGTAGGAAAAGACAACGTTGATCCTTTAGGAAAAAACGAAACAGGCTCTCGTGCTGCAATTCCAATTTGGTTAGATTATATGAAAAGTGCCTTGGCCAAAACACCCATCTATAATTTCCCGGTAACTAATGAAACTGTGTTTGCCAAGACCAACCCTGATACGGGAAAGCTTACCAACTCAGAGGACCCTAAGGGGTATTTTGAAATCTTTTTAAAAGATAGTCTCCCAAATAAACAAAATAACCAACAAGGAGTTATAATAGGCAAAACCTTCTAGAGAGTATCTTGCCTAACATAACCTCTTAAACCTACATCGAAGCAAACAAAAATGAGTATATTCGAGCAAAAGATTTTTCTGAGGCCAGACTAATTAGCTTCAACTATTTTGTTTTTTACGATCTTTATCGTAAATAATTTTTTTTCAGCCTCGCCTGTAGCCAAAATTGTGGTTCTTCCTGAAACTCCATGAAAGTTACGGATTTTAAATAACCCTTTTCTCACTTGGATACGATCTCTAGCTCCTGAGCGAATCGTCTTTATCAGAATTTTCGTGGCATCATACGCCTGAGCAGATAAAATGGTAGGTTCTTCATTGAATATTTTTTTATAATTTTTTACAAAGCGAACAACCTCAGATCTTTTTGACTTTGCATAAAATCCATCAATAAAATACCCTATTTGCATGTGCTTACCAGTCATTTCAGTCAATTTTGCAGAATTCCATCCACTAGAACCAAGCAGAGTTGCAGTTTCAATATTATAGAAAACCAACTGTGGAACAATAAGCCCTACTTTATCGTAAAAACCTGGTAAAAATATAGCGTCGTAGCTCAATTCCAACGATACCTTTAAATTTTCTATTTCATCCCCTGACCAAAGACCCATCTCCACCAAAGGTCGAGAAATTGGACCATTCTGTCCCAGTGGTTTTGACTCTATATTATTTTTTACCTGATCCTTAACCAACTTTTTAAGTTTATCATCATCAATACCACCCATTTCTTGAATTTGCTTTCTAAAATCAGTTTGGGAGCGCTCATAAGGGATTACTGCAACTACCTCTTGCCCCAATGATTCTACTTCCTTTACAAAAGCATCTCTTAATTCAAAGCCAAATTCTTCAGAGGGATAAAGCACAACAAATCTACGCAAATTCAAATTATTAACAGCATATTCAGCAATATATTTTCCTTGGAGTTCACGTGTTGCTACATTTCTAAAAATATAAGGACTCTGCTTTGCAAGTCCCGCAGAAGAAGCAGTAGGTGTTATCATAGCCAAGTGGTATCTATCTGCAATGGGAATAGCATCTTTTACAAAACCACTCAAAACAGGCCCCACAATTCCAATCATGCTAGGGTCAATAGCAAGATTTTCTACTGTATTGTCTATCGGTGCAGAAACTGAATCTTTAACGGTAACTTCTAATAATGCACCTTGATGAACTAAATTTAACTCGCTTACTGCCAATTGAATTCCTTGAAGTACCTGTTGTCCACTTAAAGCCATTTTGCCAGTTAAAGGCAAAACTGCTCCTATGCGCAGTTTATTTTCTTTATTTTCTTCAATTTGTTTTAACGTTGAGTCAACAACAAAACGGTCAGAGCTTTCTGGAAATAATCTTAAAAACTCGGAAATTATTTTGCGGAGTTGTTCTAAGCTCCTCTCATCACGATAAATCGAAATTAGTCTTAGTAATATTTGATCTAAGGGGAAGTCAGAAGAATATTTTTTTGAAAGTCTGATCAACTGAGTCTTGTCTAATTGATTATCAATAATCGACTTAATCAATCTCTCTGCCTCACTATTTAAAGTTTTTACTTCACTTTGAGAATAAATTACCCTGAGCTTCTCAACGGCACTTTCAAAATCAAGACGTTTTTCATAAGATCTTCCAATATATATTTCAGCCTCCCATTTTTTTTTCGCATCTGGATGAGAAAGTTTGATTTTTTCAAACAAAGCCTCAGCTTCACTATATTGTTCAAGACTAAAAAGGCATTGAGCCAAACTAAAATTCGTATCATGAAATAACTCTATACTTGGCTCTCGACTCATAACCATTTTGAAATAACGCAAAGCTGTGGCAAAAGAACGATTTTGCTGATGAATAATTCCAAGTCGGTATAATGCTGTGTTGGCTCGAGAA
Organism: uncultured Nitrospinaceae bacterium; assembly: GCA_964584125.1. GTDB lineage: Bacteria > Nitrospinota > Nitrospinia > Nitrospinales > VA-1 > Nitromaritima. Next base: position 5,658 of record CAZOYP010000025.1, read on the forward strand.
TCACTTGGCTTCCCATCTAGAAAGTTTTGATAAAAAAGTTGCGCTTTATCAAAGTCACCAGAGTGATATAAATGTTCAGCTTCTAAGAAAGGGTTAAGAAGGGGGGATCTTTTTAAGTCAAACTCTTCTGCCATCACAGTCAACTCAAAACAAAAAAACAAGGAGAAAAAACACATCCCACAAAAAAAATGAGTAGCTCTGATTTTCATCACTTAATGAATAGTTAAATAAATCTATTTATTTTTATCCATTTTAGAATTATAAGTCTTAGAATACATTTTCAAGCGAAGTGCATTAAGCCGAATAAATCCATTTGCATCGTCTTGGCGGTAACCATCTCCTTCTTCAAAAGTAACCACATCCTGATCATATAATGACTTGCTCGATTTTCTTCCAACAACTGTGCAGTTCCCTTTATAAAGTTTAAGCCGAGCCGTCCCAGTAACTGTTCTCTGTGACTCATCAATAGTTTTTTGAAGGAGAAATCTTTCAGGAGAATACCAAAAACCGTTGTAAATCATCTTAGAGAAAGAAGGAATTAAGGAATCGCGTAAAAACATTACCTCTCGGTCCATTGTAATTGATTCAATCGCACGATGAGCAACATGTAGAATTGTACCTCCGGGGGTTTCATAAACGCCACGCGATTTCATACCTACAAACCTATTTTCGACTATGTCGATCCGCCCAATACCATTCTTGCCTCCGAGTTCGTTTAAGCTTATAAGTAGGTTTGCCGGGCTCATTCGTTTTCCATTTACGGCAACTGGATTTCCTCCTTCATAATCGATCTCAACTATCGTTGCTTTATCTGGAGCATTTTCAGGAGAAACGCTTAGCATGAACATATCTTCATTGGGTGCAATCCAAGGGTCTTCAAGCTTTCCTCCCTCATAGCTAATATGAAATAAATTACGATCCATGCTGTAAGGTTTGTCCTTACTCACTGGAATTGGTATCCCGTGATCCTTAGCATAATCAATAAGTGCACTTCTGGAAGTCAAGTCCCATTCCCGCCATGGTGCGATGATTTTAATATTTGGATTCAAATCCATATAAGCCAATTCAAATCGAACCTGATCATTACCTTTTCCTGTAGCACCATGAGAAACACCGTCGGCCCCACATTTTTTTGCTATACGGATTTGCTCCTTAGCGATTAATGGGCGTGCGATTGAAGTACCTAAAAGGTAATACCCCTCATAAAAAGCATTGCCACGAAGCATAGGAAACACAAACTCGCTAACAAATTCTTCTTTAAGATCTTCAATGTAAACTTCACTTGCTCCTGTTGCAAAGGCTTTTCCCCTTACAGGGTCAAGCTCTTGTCCTTGGCCAACGTCAGCAGCAAACGCGATAATTTCGGCATCATATTTCTCTTTGAGCCACTTGATAATCACCGACGTATCCAACCCGCCAGAATATGCTAGTACTATTTTATTTACTTTCATCTGCAAACCTGTTCAATTTTAGTTGGTGATACTACAAAACAAAATCATAAAAACTTTGAATTCAAAAAATATAAGTACACGCTAATTCAAACAATGCGCATTTCAAAAAAAAACGAAAAGAACATCAGCTATTTTTTTGAAGAAATTTAATTCCAAGACCCCATACTCCTCATAAAAAGGATCTAATCCTATCATCCAATGCAGCTTGATCTTTAGAAAAAGATTGCAGGGCAGATTGGGTCATAAGGTCATCTAGAGCAACTTCCTCCGACCAACCATCCAGCCGTGGTATCTTTCCTTGATCGAGGATTTTTTTAAGGTGCTCGGGCGAAAAAGGATAAAATAGGTCAACATTTCGCTCTCGGCAAAATAACTCCATTTCATGGCCGGACATGTTATCCAAACCAGTACTAGCAAGAAGATCGTTGACAAACTGAACGAAAGTATCGGGCACTTCCCATAAACCTGAAAATCGACCTCCCTGAGGATGGTTGAAATCAATCCCTGGTTGAATATCTTTCCCGATATTACTATTTATCGAGCTAAAAGAATGCTTCATGTCTAAAAACTCTTCCATAGCACCTGGTGGAATTGTCATTACATCTAGTCCAGCAAGAAAAGTAACTTGCTCTCCAGTCCTTATACTAGCTCCGATTAGCTTTGTACCGATTTCTGGATATTGCTTGCGAGCCATAATTAGAGCTTCTTGTGTCGCCAGTGCCACTTTTTCACCAACCAGCTCACCTCCACCTAGCAAGTTTTCAGCAACCACCTGATTAAGCCTCCCTAAAAATACATTTACATAATTAGGATTGGATAATCTAGCTGCAAGATAGTTTTGGCGAGCAGAAAAACCAAGAGTAAAGTTAATCGGCATCCCCTCTTTGCGAAGGGTCCTGACAGATAGATACCCTTCTGGAGTCAAAGGAATCTTGACAATAAAATATTCTGGACATATCCGGTAGTAGCGGCGAGCATAATCTATAGTCCTTTCAAGATTTCTAGACATTGACGGATGAAGCTCAATACTCACTTTGGTTTTAAATGCTCGAACCAGCCTAAGAGCGATCCGACAATTAATAACAAAACCTACTTCTGTGACCCGCTCTTCTTCTGTCAAACCGGGAGCAACTTCACTCAAGCGAGAAATAGTTTGATTAATGACTTCATCCATCACTCCAGTTTGGACGACCTGGTTTGCCAAAGTATTATTAGTGGTAAGTGCGGTGAACTCTGACTTCCAAATAGACTGTGCTTTCTCTAAATCACCAGTATCAACCCAAAGCTCTGTTCCAGTTTTTTTAAATCGAGCCATAGTTGGATTTGATTGAAATACGGGTTGGTCGTCCCCAAGTTCCACACGTGCAATCTCGTGAATGACACTATCAAGTTCGCTAGAGACCGTCGTCATTTTATTTACCTTTCTTAATATTAGGTTTATTTAGCAAACCAAACATATTCTTTTTATAAAGTTCAACACCTGGTTGGTCAAATGGATTAACTCCGGATAAATATCCCGTCATGGCTATAGCGCGTTCAAAAAAATAAAACAACTGACCCAGATTATGTGGTGAACGTTCTTTAAGAGTTATAGCTAAGTTGGGTACCCCACCTTCAAGGTGAGCTGACGCCGACCCTTTGTACGCTTTCTCGTTAATAAAATCCAGTGATTTCCCCTCAAGATAACCAAGACCATCTTGACCTGAGTTAGACCTTTCAATTTCAATAACTTTTGATGACTTCTCTATTAATAAAAATGTTTCAAATAGGTTTCGGTTTCCGTCTTGAATTAGCTGCCCAAGCGAATGCAAATCAGTTGTGTAATGAACTGATGCAGGAAATATTCCTTTTCCTTTTTTTCCTTCGCTCTCCCCTGCAAGTTGCTTCCACCACTCCAAAATATACTTAAAAGAAGTATTAAATGCTGCTATCAGCTCTATATGTTTACCTTTTTGAAATAATAAATGGCGGTAAACGGCATATAGATAAGCTTTATTGATTTCTAAATCAGATGACCTTGTTAGTTCTTTTTCCGCAAGCAAAGCGCCATCCATCAGTGCATGTATATCTATTCCAGCGACAGAAATAGGTAATAACCCAGCTGAGGTAAGTACTGAAAAACGCCCCCCCACATCGTCTGGAATATGAAAGCACCTATAACCCTCTGCTTTAGCTAAATCATTAATTAAATTTTTTTGTGATCCAGTAGTTACAAAAATTCGTTTACTGGCTCCTTGTTTACCATATTTTTTTTCCATAAAAATTCGTAGTAACCGAAATGCTATGGAAGATTCGAGAGTAGTGCCTGATTTTGATACCAAGTTAATGCAAACTTCTCTATCTTCCAAACTCTGCAAAAGTTCTGCATGGTAGTCCGAACATAGAGTATTCCCTGCAAACAAAATTTCAGGAGTCTTTTCCTTATCAAGAGATGAGTGCAAAAAAGAGATTGCTGCACGGGCCCCAAGGTAGGAACCACCTATACCGATACAAACAAATGTATTACATTGTTCCCTTATTTCACTTTGAGTCGAATCAATCGAATCAAATAAAGAAGAGGGAGTTAAGGACGGCAAATGTAACCATCCAAGGCTATCACTTCCTTGCCCTGTTTTATTCTCAAGGTCAGCGTGAAGATGGTCAACTCTTCCCTGTATATCATCTATCTCCCTACGAAGAATAAAATTTTTCGCATTATCATCATTAAAGTTAATATCAATCATGAAAGAATCAAGTGTTCAAGGAACTAAAAAGGACCAAGATAAGCCAGCCCACATTAGAAAAATAGTATTTTATTTGTTTTTGCAAATATGCAGCATTTTTAATCCACCTTAGTAATTTATTGTCATTAAAAAAATGGCTACTACCTAGCTTATAGGTAAAGAAATAAGAAAATAGGTTTTAATCGTTTTTTGCTCAATTAGCTGCCTGGCAAACCTTTGCGCATTCTCTTTCGAGTCAAATCGACCAACCCGAATCTTATACCAATTTTCCCCAGATTTTTTTTTTGTCTTTACTTGATAAACATCTCGCACTCCTTTTTTTTTAAGCCCATTGACGAATCCACGAGCTTGTTTCAATGAGGAGAATGCGGCTACCTGAAAGGTATGAATTTCTAGTTTTTTGAGACCATTTATTTGTTTTTCTTTAACATCTATCGATTGATCTTCAACACCCAAAAATGTTTCTTGTTTAGCCAGCCAACCACGGTAAATCAAACTTAAAAATAAAACCAAAATTATAGTAAAAAACCACGTTCTTATAATTAGAAGTTTACTTGCTAATATTCGAGCGAAACCTAAAAACTTAATAGCTGTTTCCCTTAGAAGATCAAGGAATGATACAGAAAGTCCCATTCGAGTCTTTAGCTTACGTAATAAGCGTAGATCATCTTCATTAAGAACCTTCAATTTATGGATTTTTTCTGAAAGATTAGCTTCTCCAGTATTTTTTAACATCTCATTACGAAACTTATGATCAAAACCCTCGAACACTGCCTTACACCTTCGATGAAGAGTTTGATCAATCTCTTTCCAAGTTTCTTCACAATAAGCACGAGCAATAATTTCAACAGTCTGAGATGCTTCTGATGGCTCAAATGAATAGGCTTCAAGATAAAAATTCATAGCAAATAAATCTGACCGATTAGTCTTTAAAAGAATAGGCAATACAAGGTTAATTATTTCTTTTGAATTTCCACTTTTTTTATTTGTTAGGGAAGAGAGATAAATAGGTTCCGTTTGGCGTGAAAACAAACCCTTTCTCAAAAATAAAGAAGCCAAATTGTTGACAATAATATCATCGCAATAGTTTCCAGCCTTAAGAATAACTAACAATAGTTCTATTTCTTCATCTGTTAGGTCATCGTCTTCTTTGAATGCTAAAAGTAATGGGGAACGATAGGTTGAATCTTCAGGCTTTAAAAGAAAAGCTTTTAAATAAATTTTTTGAGCTCTGCCATCTTTACATCCGATGAACAATAAATAGTTTGCAAACTTTAAAACAACATTGTCTCGTAAGTGTTTTCCCTTACTAGGTAAAAAATAAGAGGAATAAGTAAAATCTATAAGAGCTTGAAAACCACCAATAATCTCCTCTGATTCCATAGAGCCCGAAATATTTTTTAACTTATACATCGCGTTATGGAATTTTTGTTCACCAACTAACCCATAAGCAAAAAACCCTATAAATAGACAGATTAAAAAAATTGCCCACTGAATAAAAGAATCATCAAAAGAAGCACTTGGCAATGCTACTTCATGAATAAAGTAAAGCGTTAAAAATCCAAACGTGAGCAAGAGAAATAAAGAAGCTCCTATCCGAATAAAAATATATTTAAGGGTTTGGTACATTAGTCAACTCAGAAATAGTAGAGGGTTCGGCAGGGTCCTGCTCTGCGATGGTAGGTTCAATTGCTCTAGGTAAAATAACTGTCTCTTCCTTAAGCGCAACGTTCATTGTCTCAATAGATTGATTATCAGCAAGAGTTCCCGTATGAACATCCACTTTTTCAAATTTGATTCCTTCCGGAATTGGGAAGTTAATCTGATTTTTTCCTTGGAGAGCCTTTTCCATGTAGAAAGTCCAGATCGGTGCAGCGGCGCTAGCTCCGGTCAGGCCTTTATTAGACTGATCAATCATAGAGTCATTATCATCATAACCAACCCAGACCGACGTAGAAAAGGTTTTAGTAAACCCATTGAACCAAGAATCCTTAAAGTTATTAGTTGTGCCTGTTTTTCCTCCCGCAGGATGTTTAAATCCCATCTGCCTAACAACCCTACCAGTCCCGCCATCAATAACTCCCTGCATCATATTGAGTAAGGGATAAATTGATTTCGGCGCATAGTTCTGCACACCATGATAAAAGTTTTCATACAACGGATCCCCCTTAAAATCCTCAATACGTTCGATAAAATAAGGCTCATTGTAAACACCAAGATTTGCAATCGTACTGTATGCTGAAGCCATTTCTAAGGGAGAAGTTCCTGACGTTCCAAGTGCAAGCGAGAGATTTTTCCCAAGTGGACTAGTGAGACCAAACTGCCGCGCTGACTTTATGACCGTCTCTGGGGTCACTTCCTGCATTAATTTTGCAGAAATCGAATTGAGTGATCTCATCAAAGCCTTTTTTAATATAATGTCGCCTGCATAATTATCACTAAAGTTTTTGGGCTCCCAAGGATCGGTTCCTGGAATTTCTATAACAATAGGTTCATCTTTAACTATGGAAGCAGGGTTATAACCATTTTGCTCCATAGCAGTTAAATAAACAAAGGGTTTAAATGATGAACCAGGAAGACGGTTATTTGAAACAGCGCGATTAAATTGGCTATTAGAATAACTACGTCCCCCTAGCATAACCCGAACTGCCCCGCTTTGGTTTTCTATTGACACCATCCCTACCTGCATTTTATTTTTGGTAAGCCCACGACCCATCTTACCTTCCAATGCCTCCAAATGAGACAACGCTGACTTGTGGGCAAAGCCTTGGAGGCGAGTATTCAAAGTAGTAAAAATTTTCAACCCACCAAAGTGAACAAACTCCTGCCCATATTTACTTTCCAGTTTTGCAAGCACATAATTAATAAAGTAGCGATTTGGATTATCATCTTCCCTTGGTCTAATCAGTCCTAGTGGTGATGACAACGCTTCATTTTTTACTTCTGAAGAAATAAAGTTTTCTTTAACCATTCGCATCAAAATATATTCAGCTCTACGCATAGAGCGTTGGTAATTCTTAAATGGATTAGTGCTATTCGGTGAGTTTGGCAATCCAGCCAAAAGCGCTCCTTGAAGAACAGTTAGCTCTCGTGCCCTTTTTCTAAAATAGGTTTGTGCCGCCTCTTCAACCCCGTAAGCACCATTACCAAAGTAAATCTGGTTACAATAGGCCTCAAGAATCTTTTGTTTTGAAAAAGTAGCTTCCAATTGAAAGGAAATCAAGAGCTCCTTGATTTTTCGCACCCAGTTTCTTTCAAATGAAAAAAAAAGATTTTTTGAAAGCTGCTGAGTTATTGTACTACCGCCCTGTAAGATTTTTCGCTCACGAATATTCATATAAAGTGCTCTCATCAAAGCTCGATGATCTAACCCTTTATGCTGGTAAAAGCTCGCATCTTCCGCTGCTATGATGGCATTTGTAAAATTAGGAGAAATGTCTTCCAAAGGAACAGGGTAGCGTTGTCCTAAAACCTTCAATCTTTCCCCATCAGCAGAGTAAATTTCTGTAGAAAGACTAAGGTTTATTTTTCTTAAGTCATCTGGCAATTGAGGCAAGTCTCGACTTAATAGAAAATAAGATCCCAGTCCGATAAAAACACCCAAAAGCGTCAAGACATAAAAGACAAAAGCTATTCTTTCTATCAAATATCGAATCAAGGTTTATCTCCAACTGGAGGAACTGCTAATGCACTAAACTCTTCCCCCCAAACGTCGAGACCTGTTCTTTCAATTTGGGATAATAAATTATTTGCTATCTCTTGAGATACGGGAATTAGAAGAACTCCTGTATAGTAGTCAGTATTGTATTCAATACCAAACTCGAAATCAGATAAGGGTTTTTTTGAAAACTCAAGTTCTCGAACACCGATACGAGTAATACTGTAGTCCTTCGCGAGAAACCATCTGGGATCCGGAAAAACAGCGTGTTGCGTTTTTGGGTCAAGCGTCCTTAAAAGAGGAAGAAATACTGCGGCAGAGTACACCCGGTCCTTTTCAAAGCCAACCTTTTCTAAACTCCCCTGTTTAACAGTACGAGTAGACTGCACTTCTTTCAAAGCGTCTGTTGCCACAAACACTTCGTGGAATGGAATATTGTGAGAATCAAGGAAACTAATAGTAAACCATTGTCCGAAACGCTTCAAGAGAACCCTCGTCCAATTATATTTTGAGTCAATAGAAATAAGTTCAAATGGAGAAATTATTCGAGTTGACCATTGCCCAGGAAAGTCATAATAAAGATCCAGAAACTTTTTACGAGACAACACTAGCGGAAATGATGGTTCAGTATTTTCAAATAGCGCTTTCAGAGTATCAATAGACTCGGCAGACTCTTGCCTTGAATCGAATAGCGATCGAACAGACTCAACTTTGGTTTGAGCGAGAATGGTTTGCCGATCATTATCCCAAACTCTTCCTAATTGAGGGCGACTAGCATTTTGCCATTTAAGATAATTTCCTATCCCCCTTTCAAAAATTTTTACATAAAATTCTAAGAAAAGAAGAACTAGCATAAAAAGAAAGAACACCATTCCCACCCACCACTGTCGTTGAATACCGGATATTTTCACTCAATTCATCTCGTAGTTAGGGGTTGGTTAAAAAAGACACTTTGAGGTAAGTTTTAAAATTTCTATTCTTAGAGGTTTTTTAAACAATGCTAAAATATCATTTAGTAATACTAGAAAGACTATTATAAAGACTGGATAAATGCCGCCTGTAAACCAGCATCCATTTTTCTGAAAAGAGTAAGTATTTTTTTTTCAGAGGAATCAATAGTTATCAACTCTGATCTCTTTGGATTTTTAAAAGCTATAGATCCCTTACAAAAATCGACAAACTTTACTTCTGGGAAAGCGTTTAATTTATAAGCTTTTGTGCATGGTAAAATATCGTAATCATTTATCTCCTTACTTAATATCTGTTCCAATGAGATACCACCTAAATGTGCCAACTTAACCAAAACTAAAACCGGGGTATCTCTTTTCCCCGCTTCGTAACGAACATAGCTACGAAGCCCAATACTTAAAACCTTTGACATCATTAACTGACTACATCCCAATGCCTCACGAATCAATCTGATATTTTTGGCCAAAATGGACACAAGCATTCCTTAAAAGTTATAGGGATATCTTACCAATTGTGATTTCTTAAGTAACATTGACAGTCAATTAGCTATTCCTAATAGTCGCTAATGGTAAAGATTGAATAATCAAAAAAAGAACTGCGGTTTATCTACCAAGAAATTTTGCCGCTTCTCTCGAAAAATAGCTTAGTATCATTTGGGCTCCCGCCCTTTTAATACTTAAAAGAATCTCCATCATCGCTTTTTCACCATCAATCCAGCCTCGGTTAGCAGCGGATTTAACCATTGAATATTCTCCACTCACATTATATGCCGCCACTGGGATATTGACCTCTCTACGCACTTGGCAAATAACATCCAGGTAAGAAAGGGCGGGCTTCACCATTATAATGTCTGCACCTTCTTCTACATCTTGAAAGGCTTCTTTTAAGCCTTCAGATCCATTTGCAGGATCCATTTGGTATGAGCATCGGTCCCCAAATTGAGGAGATGAGTCTGCCGCTTCTCGAAATGGCCCATAAAATGCCGAAGCATATTTAGCCGCATAGGACATAATAACCATATCCTGATGGCCAGTTGTATCCAATGTTTTCCTTATCGCCTGAACCCTTCCGTCCATCATGTCTGACGGGGCAACGATGCTAGCTCCAGCTTCTGCATGAGTTAAAGCCATCTTGGATAAAAGTTCCAAGGTAACATCATTTAAAATCTGACCATCATTAACTATTCCGCAATGGCCATGGTCTGTGTACTCATCTATACAAACATCTGTAATGATAACTACTTCCGGAACAGCATTTTTAATTTCACGTATAGCGCGCTGAACAATGCCATCAGAATTATAGGCTTCAGATCCTAGCTCATCTTTCTTATCTGGGATTCCAAAAAGGATCACCGCTGGAATACCTAATGCGTAACTCGCCTTTACCTCAGGAACCAAGTTTTTAATTGAAAGGCGGAACACACCCGGCATAGAAGAAATTTCTTGCCTCTCATCTATACCCTCACAGACAAAAAAGGGCTCAATTAAATCATCGGTAGATAAAGATGTTTCCCGCACCATTCTTAAAATGCCTTTACTTTGACGCAAACGCCGATATCGATGGGTAGGAAATGCCATAAGAAGGAAAAGACTATTTAAAACAAATAAATATTTTGAGTTTTGCCTTGATGTTCAGAGCGAATATCGAAATAAAAACAAGGTTACCACAAGCCCGCTAAAGCGACAATAGGTCAATTCAAAGCCTCCAGAGTCCAAGATACTCAACGGATTAGTGTTAAAGTTTTGACGAATTTTAAAAAATAAAAGTAAGCCCCTCAAATATAAATGCCGTTAGACACAATAGTTTAATCATTTATTTAATTGCATTTAAACGTTCTCCTAAAAAAATAAATGCGATCAAAGAAGAGTTTTTTTATCTGGCACAAGTCTTGCTACCTAATGTTTTAAATAAATACACTTACAGAGATACAGTTTTGCGTCTTACACGTTTACTCCAAAGGAGAAATAAAGATATGGAAGGATTTGAAGATAAAGAATTTGATCTACTTAACGAAGCCATATTAAAGGCTATTGTTTCATCCCCAGATGTGGAGAATGTTCTTCTGCATTTCAAATCTAAGGATCTGATTAATGAAATGGCTGTTGTAAACCTTATTCTAAGTTTAGAGGAACTTTCCGGACTTATATTTCCAAAAGCATCAACCATGCCGACACAAGACATTGAGTTCGCAAAAGAAAAGAGATCCACGAATAAACAGGAAATGGAAAGTCAAATGGTTGATAAGACGCAAGAGAAAACTAAACAAAAAGCAAATAACCACTACCTTGTCGATGGTAATTCGTTAAGCAAAAACGAAATTCTCTTCGAAAAACACTACCAAGGAAAGTTTAACGAAAAACAGTGGCTAAAAAAGGCCAAAATAAAAATATAGCACCGTTAAAAAAACTACTTATTTTTGAAAATTTTAGAATCGCATGAGATGTATTTTATTTGTTTGATTGGAACTACAAAAATTTCTTCTACGGTAGTTAACTCAAATAACTCCAAATCATCACTAAAACCATGTTTTTCCGTGTTTTCGAAAATGATCTCTTCATTATCAATAAACACTACTTTTAAACGATACAGCATGACCTCTCCTAACTCAAATGTATGATTTTAAATACATAGATTTAATTAGGTAAACCTATCCCTTCAAATTTTTTATGCAAGGGATTTCCCAAGTAATCTTCAACATAATTTTTAAGGTATCCTTTTTCGTATAATTTTTTATTAGAAAGACTAGAGTTTACTTTGTGCAAAATCTTGAAGTTACAGTTTGGAAATCTATATTTAAACTCATCAAAGGTCGTTCCCGAAATATCCTTTTCCTCGCCTGAAGACCCCTCCATAATAACCTTAGGGAGATAAACTTTTTTTTCGTTAGTCAACCTTCTACCAACGTCATCAAAAGTAAGCAAAGTACTACAATTAGAGTCCCCACCAAGTGTGTCGTTGGGGACATACAAATAACGAGCTCTATTATTTCTAAGCAGACTCATAACCTTATATACATTTCCAGCCATAGCAACTGTGTCCTTTTTTTCTAGTTCACAGGCATCAAAGGTTTTAATAATTTTATTTCTGTTTAAGAATGCCGTGATATCCGATTCCGTTTGAATCATTGTAGTGTTGGGGAGGTTTGTCTCGTAAATTTTTTTTGCCTCTCTAGGTAGAAACTTTTTACCTTGCCTCATTAATGTTGTGGTTTCTTTGTCAATATATTTTAATGGAGTAAGGCACCCCATCCAAAGCAAACAATTCTTATTCATCTTTGAAATTTTGACTGCATCCGCAAACATAGTATCTGGACCGAACGAATAAAAATTAGCCGAAGTAACCGCTGGGCCATCAAGAATTTTTAAAACTTGATCAACTGTCGGACCATGAGGCATCAAGCGCTTCCTATATGCCCCTAATGTAATTACCGAAAGTTCAAAATTAATTCTCCCTGGATATTTCTCTGCTAATTGATTGATCTCGTTTGCAGGGGTATATCCCACTGTAAAAAGAGTAATATTTTTATCCGTAGTTTCTAGGAATTCATTTAACCAATCCATAGCACGCGGATGCAAGAAAAGATCGGTCCACTCCATATACTCATTGCCACCGACAACCCAGTTTTCAGTGCCAGTTGGATATGACTGAATTTCTTTAAGTATAAATTCCCAATCCTCTTGAGTCGTTAGAGGAGTATCAAAAGTAGTCCTATAACCTGTATCTTTTTCGTAACAGAAGGTACACTTCACCGGGCAGGTCTTCCCCAAGCTAAGAGGAATTTTTCTGTCATTCATTTCGCGTCGGAACACTTCGTGTAGCAATTCTTTATCCAAGAGAATTCTCCTGAGAAAATATTAGAAAAAATAATTACCTCGCATGAAGTCCTTAGTTTTCCCAGTCACTAAAAACTTTTATTAAGTTTTCATCTACAGGGACTTCATCTCTTTGTTCACCTGACAATTCTTTAACTAATTGACTTACATGAACAGAAGCACAGCCCATATAAGCCATACTTTCCTGAGCCAGTTTATATGTGCCCTCTTTTAGTTTTTTTTCAAATTCGCCCAAATGGTCTTCATTAAAGGGCTTGACGCTTATGGCCTTTTTAAAAGATTCTATTGCACCATAAAAATCTTTGTTTTCGTGAAGGTCTATAGCATCCTTAAACATATCTTGCACCTCTCTAAATTCCTCTACTGTAACTGGTGTTCTATCCATAGCGACTAAATCTCAAAAAATAAAATTACTATAAGAACTGTTAAAAAAGCCCCCTAATTTTAACTCACGAAAAAAAATACTACTCTTAATTAAGATCAAATTAATAATGCTATTGTGATAAATCAGGGTACATTTATCACCTCTTTAGCACTGATTGTCAAGACGCACAAACTAAAAGAAAGAAGGTGGGTTCTTTATCAAATAATGCATTTAGGTGACTGAGGAGGAAAGAAAGATGTTCATTTTAAAAGAACATGATAAAGCATCCTAAAAACTGAGGGGGGGGGGCTGTTAGTAGCCCCCAAAAAAAACTAGCCTACGGAGCTACTATAGCTCAAAATTAACCAACAAACCTTCCTTAAGAATGAACTTAAATAAACACTTGAAGTGTATAAAGTCCTGCAAAAAAACCCCACCCCATTTGCTATGGGATGGGCAAAGTTCTTTTATTCAGGGCCTATTTTTCGGGAGGCTTTGGACTCGCTTCCTCAGTACAATTGCCATGTGGGCAATGCTGCGTGTGACAACTCGACAAAAACATGGATAACATCACTAAAACAATCATGCCGGCAATTCTTTTCATGCGAACTCTCCCCTAATTTTTTAAAAATCTAAGCCCGATTCAACACAAGTGGCTGGCTTTGGCTCTTTCTGGACACTGCCTTTTAACAATATTTTGAGAGTATTTCAATCACTTTTTTAATTCTCTGGCATCAATTTTCCATCATAATATTAGCTTCCGCTTACAAAGCCACTAATTCTGGTTGGAATCTTAGAGTTTTGTCTTTACAATTCAACCGTTAAATCCATGTCAAATCAAGGGCAGAAATCTTTGACGACCGACAATTACAAATCTGATATCCAAGACCTTAAAAACAAACTTGACTGCATCCACATCGGGTCAAAAGTCATTTTTCTGCCTGAAATAGACTCAACTAACAATTTAGCCAAAGAGTACGCAAAAAATAATGCTCAAGAGGGCCTAGTTATAGTGGCCGATTCTCAAACTAAAGGCAGAGGGCGAATGGGAAAATCCTGGCATTCACCTTCAAAAACAGGAATTTATCTATCAATACTATTAAAACCAAATCTTAAGCATGATCAACTTTCCTTGATTACTCTGCTTGCTGGGGTCTCTGCCACCCTAACCATAAACGAATTTAGCCATCAGCGCGCTAACTTAAAGTGGCCCAACGATATTCTCATTAACAATAAAAAAATATGTGGTCTATTATGTGAAATGACACACAAACAAGAAAACCCCATATATGTTGTTATCGGTATCGGCTTAAATGTCAACCAGGTATCAGAACAGTTTCCCGAGGATTTGAGAAAAACGGCCACCTCACTCAAAATAACAAACGGATCACCAGTAAATCGACTGGCCATAATCCAATCCTTTCTGACAAACCTAGATCGCGAATACCATTCCTTTTTAAATAAAGGCGGAAACTCCGTAATTAAAAAATGGTGCCTCAATACAAACCTATTTGGGCGAACAGTCTCCATTAAGCATGGAGCCAATATAATCAAAGGCACGGCCATACGACTTGATAAATTAGGACGGCTTGTCTTGCTTATGGATAACGGGCATGAAGAAGCATTTGACTCGGGGGAAGTCATTCTATACAAAAATTAAATCTATCCACATCTACATAAAGATTCTATTACAAATAAAATTTAGCCAATTCATCTCAAATACTCTGATATTCTAGTAACCTCCCTTAATCTTAACCTATAACTGTTTTTGTAGATAGCACCTAATTCTATGGGCCTATTTAACTGGGACGGAAGTTGAAGTTGCATCAAAATCTCTATAAAATATTGGGTATTGTTCAAAAATCTGATTAAATTTGACAAAATTTGTAATAAATAAGCCGTGTCTAAAAGAGATTATTATAAAATTCTTGGTATTGCCAAAGACGCAAAACCTAGTGAAATTAAAAAAAGCTACCGTGAGAGAGCTAAAATATTTCATCCAGACGCCAATAAGGGGAGTAAAAAATCAGAAAACCAATTTAAAGTTTTATCTGAGGCTTACAGTGTTTTAAGTAATACAAAAAAACGCCTAGAATACGATCGAAAACGATCTAAAAAGGGGCCATCAAGAAGAACCTCGTCAAAAGGATGGGGTTCTCCAGAATCTGATCGATGGGGATATGGATTCGGTAACCAAGGATCACAAAATCGAACTCAACAAGAAGGTCCTTTTAATCAAACAACAGCAGAAGATCCTCAACCACACGACCCTAACGCACCTACCAGGGGGTTTGACCTTCAATTCATGGTCGATGTAGATTTTGTTACTGTCGCTCTTGGAGGAATAATCTCTTACGATTATGAAAAATATGTCCGCTGTGAAAATTGTAAAGGAACAGGTCATATTGGAGAAAAAAAATGCGCCGAATGTGGAGGGAAACGCCAGATAGTAAAAGAAACTAGTTTGGATGTAAAAATCCCTCCTGGGGTTGCAGACCAGTACGTTCTTCGCCTTCAAGATAAAGGAGGAGAGGGAATTAACGATGGTCCACCTGGTGATTTATTCCTAAAAATTTGCACTAAGCCTCACCCTGTTTTTAAAAGAAAAAAAAATGACATTTACATGGAAGTTCAGATCCCTCCTGAACTTGCAGAAAGTGGGGGATCACTTGATATTGAAACCCTAGACACCGTTAAAACAATAGAAGTAGAAGAATGTACCCTTACCGGCGAGGAACTTCGCATCCCTAAAAATGGAGCTGCGATCTTGTGGGGCAAAAAAAGGGGCGATTTAATAATCAAATTTTCAATAGTTACCGCCTAAAACCTAATGAAATCTATTTTCATAATTCTCTTTATTACTTTTGGCATTGTCGCGCTAATAAGTTTTATCTCAAGAAGTAAAAGTAGAGGAAAACATACCCTATACTTAGGTAAAAAACCAAAGGTAATCAAAAAGAAGAAAAAAGCTATGACTCCAATACCTAAAGAAAAAATAATGGGCCCCGAAAATCCATTATGGGTCAAGATGTACGCTGAAGAAATGTCCAAACGCAATACCGCTCAAACTACAGCAGTAATAAAAAAATGGTTGAAGGAGGAATAACTATAGAAAGTTTACTTATTTTTTCTTTTGTGCCCATTCCTTGGCTCTCGCCTTAAAAATTGCTTTGTCCTCTTCTGATACAGGAGCCCTACTTACAGGGCGGGGAACTGAACCATCGGAAGACTTGGGTGTTGCAGATGCTGCAACTGCTCCGGACGATTCTTTAACAGCGGGTTTATCATCTTGCGCAACTGACTCAGTTGGGGCGGGTTTAGCTCCAATTACAGCAGATGCTTCACCCGGTTTACTTACAAGCCTCATTGATGACCACACGTCGCTCCCTGGATAGGGAGTATCCAAACCTATTTTTAAATCGTAACGGATAATTTGCTCATCTGAACATTCACTAATCCATGTATTAGCAACACAACCCGCATCAAAAATCGGGTCAAGAGGAAACATTGTTCCATTTTTATCTTCACAATTTTTGGTCCCCGTTTTGTCAACAAGGGTAGAGGCTTCCTGCTTATTAGGAATCCTCCAATTATCAATTCCAGCATGCTTATCTTTATTGATCTGGTCTACATAAGCCCTATGATCCTGCCATGTATAAAACTTTCGAGTATCTAGCCAAGCGTCCGTCTTTTTCCATATCAACCCAGTATTTGGGTCAGTAACTGTTCCGTCACCATTATCAACAAAAGGCTTTAGTTCAGGAGCCGGTTTTTTTGCAGGAGCTGGTTTTTTTGCAGGAGCCGGTTTTTTTGCAGGAGAATCTTCTTTTGCAGCACTTGGGTCAGCTTTTTTATCCACCAGAGACTCAACTTTTTTAGAAGGTTCTATATCAGCCATACTGTCATTCCTTAAATAATCTTAATTTTCTTTAAAAGGTTTAGCAAATTAGAACTAGTACTGGGGATATTTCTTTAAAATCTCACCCAAATCCTTTCTAGAATGGGTCAGCATATTTAACATGTCCCCAAGCTCTACTGATGAATAAGCATCCAAACATTCTTTATAGTCTTCACGATAACTCGCAGCATTACAACGAATCCACTCCATTACATTATCTTCACCAGTCTCATCACTGCTCTCGGCCTTCTTTTTAGCCAATAAGTTGGTCTGTGAAACGCGTATAATCTCGCAAACTAAATCGTCTTTAATTCTGCTCATCACTCGATCTCAGCAATATATTAAAACTGCTACACCATAAAATTTCGCCAATCTATAACGATTTGCAATACTTGTCAATTCGATATTTCCTAATAAATTTGAGCCAAAAAAAATCACGTCTGCTCACATAAAGGAAACTCTAGTTATCCCCTTAAAAAAAAGATATGCTCTATTGTACTCAAACTTATAGTCAGTTAAAAGAAAATATCCTCAACTATTAGGTAAAGCCACACTGTTAATTTACGAGCTATCTTAATTTAATTAAACCGAGCTTTATTTCTTGGATCCAGATAATCTCTAAACCTATCCCCCAAAAAATTGAAGCTCAAAATTGTTAAGAAAATAGCAAGGGACGGAAATAGAATAAGATGAGGGTAAAACTTTATAGACTTCCAACCCTCATTAGCCATAGTTCCCCAACTACTAAATGGAGGAGCGATCCCTAATCCGATAAAGCTTAAAGTCGATTCTGCCAAAATTGCCGCAGGAATTCTGAAAGTCATAGTAACGACCATTAAACCCAAAATATTTGGGAGTATTTCCTTGGTAAGTATTTTCGCATTACTCGCACCTAGTGCCCGGGCAGCCTCTACGTAAGTTTTTTCTTTAATCCTTAGCACTTCTCCACGAACCAAGCGAGCAACGGTCACCCAACTTACAAGCGTAAGAGCAATAAACATCCCTAAAATACCTCGTCCCATCATAACTGTAATAAGTATAATCATTAGCATATCTGGAAGAGCAAAGATGATATCGACGATACGCATCATAAAACCATCCATACGCCCACCAACAAAACCCGAAATGGAACCATAAATTGTTCCTATTACAAGTGCCAACAGGGTAGTAAAAACACCAATGAATAAGGAAATGCGAGCGCCGTATATAAGACGCGAAAATAAATCACGCCCTAATCGGTCAGTACCCATCAGATGGCTAAAACTTGGCGTTGCTAATGTGTTAAGTGTGTCCTGAGTCTCATAAGAATGTGGCGTAATCCACGGGGCGAATACCGCCGCGAAAAAAATTACCCCTAAAAAACCACAGCTTAACTTCGATAAAAAATTCACACTCTCACCCTCGGGTCAAGCCACATATATATGATATCTACTAAAATATTGGCAAAAACAATAAGCACCGCATATACCAAAGTTACTCCCATAATAAGCGGGTAATCTCGATTCGTAACAGCAGTAATAAAAAAACTCCCCATACCAGGAATCGAGAAAATAAATTCAATTACAAAAGAGCCTGTTACTAATCCAGCAGTCAAAGGACCTAGTACTGAAATAATAGGGAAGATTGAATTTTTTAGTGTATGTTTAAGAAGAACTATCGTCTCCGTAAGCCCTTTCGCACGAGCTGTTCGAATATAATCTGAAGCCAATACCTCCAATGCGGCAGAGCGGGTTAACCGAGCGATATACCCACTAAAAGGGGCACCTAAAGCTATGGCAGGTAAAATCATATAGCGCGGCCCTTCCCACAATGCTGGGGGCAACCATTGCAGTTTATGAGACATTACCCATACAAGTACTGTACCCAAAATAAAGTTGGGCACAGAAATCCCCAATGTCGCATAAAACATGCAAGCTCGATCGACAATAGAATTCTGGCGATATGCTGACCAGATACCCATAGGGATACCCACCCCCACAACAACAAACATAGCCAACATCCCTAGGGTTATCGATACCGGAAGCGTATCAAATATAATGTCAGCAACGTCTCTACCAATATACTTATAGGAAGGACCCATATCACCATGAGCCAACTGTTTTAAATAAAGTAAATATTGGGTAGTAACTGGTTGATCAAGATGATACTTAGCCTGAATGTTGACTAAAATTTCTGGAGGGAGTTTCTTTTCTTGGTCAAATGGTCCACCCGGAACCACACGCATTATAACGAAGGTAATCGTGGAAACTACAAACAAAACTGGAATGCCGTGCAATAATCGTTTAAAAAAAAGTTTCAACATTCTATTTTTTATGGAAATATATATCGATCTTTAACACTTAATAAGCTTTTAAAAAACTAACCATGCTTGTACCTTCTCAACGCTTGTACCTTCTCAACGCTTGTACCTTCTCAACATCACTTATTCATAAGTTTTATGATGTTGCCTGCCGCATATGTGCGCACTACTTCCTGAGAATCTTCTAGTTTGCTCAATAATAAAGGAAATGCACTAGCTCCACCCATCATACCGACAGCTCTTGTAGCCGAAGTTCGAACCCGAATATTTGAATCCATAAGAGCAATTGAAAGTAAGTGTTCTCGATTTGGAACCTCTAACTCCCCTAATACTCTTGCAGTTGTACTGCGAATTCCATAATCTGAATTTTTGATCATAGCTGAAAATACTTCGTGGCAGTAACCGCTTTTTTTTCGAGCTAGGGCCACTGCAGCCGACAAACGTACCATTGCATCTTCGTCGGAACAAAGAGAACGAAGCACTTCAAGCCCCAAAGTTCCTCTCAATTCACCAATAATAAGCGCTGACTGATATCTCAATGAAGGATTAGCATGTCCTGTTAAGCTCAATAAGTGGGGCAATATACCCTTATCTACTTTTTTTCCAATTGCTTTTAAACTGTAGAATATAATCTCATCTTCACTCCCTTCTAATAGGCCCTCTAGATAAGGGATAACTTTCTCATCATCTAACTTACCAAGGTAACCTATAGCCTGATAACGATCTATAGAACTCCCCCCCTTGAGCCCATCTAAAAGAATACCCAATTGGCTCTCATCTCCTAATTTGAATAACGCTCCTGCAGCAGCATAACGCACTGTTCGGTCTGGTGATTTAAGGTGAGGTTGAATGATATCCTCTAAGGATCCATCACCCAACTCCCCAAGTATTTGAATAGCGGAGCCACGAACCCACACATTGAGATCTTGTGTCATTTGAATAGACATAGCCCGGGCTTCAATCAAAGAAATTTTTTTTATTCCCTGTAAGGCAAATAATCGCGTTGTGTGATACGAATCTGTTGCAGCTTTTTTTAGGAAAGGAATTAGTTCAGAGTCTTCTGATTCGCCTGCAGCACGCGCGGCAGCACTCCTTATAAAAGCATTTTCACTTTTTAAAGATTTTTCTAAAACTTTTATGGAAAACAAACGGACACGATCCATCGCCCCCTGAGGTTTTTCATTTGCCAGCAACGCATTTTCTGAAAATGAAAAAAATACTGCCATACTGAAAAATACAAAAACTAATTTCTTTAACATAGTCTACTTTATAAATTTCTAACCATATTGATTGATGAGCTCTTGATAAAAAAACTCTTCTTTCTTATGACCACGCTTTGCAAATCCCTTAACCAAAACAGCGCATTTTTTGACTAATGCTGAACGAGTCAGTTGCAATTTCTCGTTATCTAATGAGGTCTGGTCTAGCAACTTTTTTAATGCGGAAACACGAAATCTATCCATTCCCCAATACTTTCGCGATAACTGATCTGCATGACCACCACGCTTAATAATAAGTGGTTCTTCTATAAAGTGAAATGCATATTCAACCGCAACCCTTAACCACAAATCATAATCCTCGCAAGCTGGAAGGGACTCATCAAAGTTTCCAACTTCATCAAATAATCCTTTACGTAGCATAACCGAAGAAGGGCTAACTATACAAAGGGCTAAACAATGACGAAAAATATCTCCGGTATATTTACGATGCTTATTCATTGGGTTTACCCGAACTCCATTGCGAATCCATATTTCATTTGTGTAGCAAACCTGACTATCTATATTGTTTTTCATCCAATGCAATTGAACCTCTAATTTTCTCTCATCCCACAAATCATCAGAATCAAGAAAGCAGATAAACTCCCCTTTTGCATAGTCGAGGCCTAAGTTACGAGCCTTCGAAACACCACAGTTTTTCTCCATAGCAAAATATTGTGCGCTGGGAAAGGATTGCATTACTTGTGATGTGTTATCAATAGATCCATCGTCAACTACTATAAGCTCAAAATCTTTAAAGCTCTGATTTACAACCGAGCGTAAGGTTTCACCCAACCAACTAGCACGATTGTATGTTGGGACAATAACTGAAACTTTGGGTAATCTGGTCATAATTACAATAATTTTGGTCTCTTAAAAATACTCAATCCATATAAGGATACAAAGAAGGCTTAATACTTCAATCATATAGATTACCCCTAAGAATTGAGTACTAAAATCAGCAAGTATTGCCTTGACAAAACAACTTATTTCCAATAAAAATGTACCTTCCCCAAGTTGAAAAGGTGAGGAAAAACAATCAGCTATGGGAGATTTCACCAATTTTCCTTGACTGTTTGGCCATTCTTAGGTTTAAATTTTCTTATGGATTTTAACGACGTTACAAGTATTTTTAAAGAAGATCTTTCGCGGGTAGAGCGTTCCATTCAGGAAAACTATCAATCTGACGTTCCGTTAATACCTGGAATAGGAGACTATTTACTTAAGCAGGGTGGAAAACGCATAAGACCTCTCCTACTTATGGTTGGAACCAAACTTTGTGGACGTGATATAGATGAAAGAGTTATTCGTCATGGTTGCGTAGTTGAGTATATCCATTCGGCAACCCTTCTCCATGACGACGTAGTTGACGAGACCACTGTTAGGCGAGGACGACAAACGGTAAATGCAAAATGGGGAAGCGACGCCAGCATACTTGTCGGTGACTTCCTTATATCTCGATCTATTCTAATGTTGGCATCTGATTGCGACTCACGAATAATTAATTCCGTTTCAGAAGCGACCAAGTTTCTAGTAGAGGGCGGAATCATGGAATACAGTCAAGCCCGAAAGTTATCTGTAACCAGATCACATTGTTTAGATGTTATTTTCCGGAAAACAGCATCCATGATGTCTTTGTGTTGCGAATTAGCAGCGTTACTTTCCGAAGCAAATACAGAACAAGAAAAAGCGCTGATTGACTTCGGTACACAGTTCGGTATGGCTTTTCAACTTATGGATGATGCTATGGATTATAATAGCGAAGAAGATTCTTTAGGGAAACCACCCGGAAATGATTTCCAAGAAGGACATGTAACCTTACCTCTACTTCATTTATATGAAAACTCTGAAGATTCTCTTAAAAAGGAGATTGAAGGTTTCATTGAAAATGAAAACCTTACACAAGAAGACTTTGATTATGTTCTAGAACGAATGCGTAAAGCCAAGTCCGTCGAATACACTTTAGACCTTGCACGTAATTATATAGAACTGGCCAAATCATCCATTAGAGCAATTTCCTTCCCTCAACCTGAATACATCAAATCGTTTGATGCAATCGCAGACTATATTTATGAACGTGCGGTAATTCGATCCTGATTTAGCATCAAATTGCTCTCTCTTGCGCTCTTGCAGCGAAAGAGGCATTCATTGTAATCTACTCACCAATTGTAATCTACTCACCAGTGGGAGGATTATTTGTGGGCTCTCATCCTTATGTCAAACTTGCCATCGAAGCCGTTAGCTATTACCTTTTAAAAAAGGAGTTACTACCATGTCCCTCGCCCCTCTCTTCAGCTATGGAACACCGATCTGGTGTTTTTGTATCGATTAAAACAAAAAAAAACAAAATCTTACGTGGATGTATCGGTACTATTGAACCGAGTCAGGGTAATCTAGCAAAGGAAATAATCAAAAATGCTGTTAGCGCTGCAACGCGTGACCCAAGATTTGACTCCATAAAAATTGAAGAGTTAAACAAACTTTCGTTCTCAGTTGATACACTTACTCCTCTTGAACCAATTGATACTCCAGAAAAATTAGACCCAAAGCGGTATGGCCTATCCATAAAGGATAATGGTAAACAGGGAATCCTTTTACCTGATCTGGAAGGCATCGACACGCCAGAAAAACAAATCGATATCTGCCTAAAAAAAGCAACTATCTCTAAAAACTCTCAATATCAAATGTATAGGTTTGAAGTTAAAAGGTACCGCTGAGCAGAGAGCCCAAAAAAACCCCAATCCTATTAGACTGGGAAGGGGCTAGAGCTATGTCAAGATAAAATCAACCTACGTAGGAGCACTTACTTGCCGGAGTACGAGTATCCATATTTTTACCACGAAAAGTATGGTCGTCAATTTCTGCTGCACAACCAATCATGCGACCAAACAAAAATGTCGCAAAGCTTGAAGTTTCTATATCAGCTTCTGCCATGTTACCAGCTTTGTATTCACCCCAAACCATTTTGAGTAAAATAACAGCAATAACCGCGTCAATATTGACACAATAAACGTTCTTGCTAACCTTAGCTTTAAACATCGAGTTTACAATCGAATGGTAATAATCCAAAAAAACATTATTAATACCTTTTTCCTCAAAAAGTTTACGAACAAACTCTTCCCGTGGGTCAAAGTTAATATCTTTTCCCTTAAAGATAGGATGATTAATGCAGGGAACCTTAGCATACTCTAAATTACCAATAGTCTTTTGCTCAGCTTTATAAGCCTTATATTTGTTAGAATACTCCAGAGCCATGGCATCAAGATCGAGCCCATGATTCTTGTCATCTGCCGCTTTAAGGCTTGTACCCTTGAATTGTTCGATAAGAAATGCTGCAGCTTCATAACCATTACCACCATGCGCAAATCCGGTGTGCGTGAGGAATCCGATAAATGCCTTATTTACCTGCACGCGATCTGGCATCTCGGGTCCATCTGCACTTACAGCTCCCTTTGACCCCTGAGCAG
>CAZOYP010000026.1:0-15607 GCA_964584125.1 uncultured Nitrospinaceae bacterium
ATTAATCTAATCTGAACGCCCGATGGATAAGTTCCTCGGTAGGCTCAGAAAAATACAATGATTTTATCCGGAGCCCCTCTTCTCGAAATCTGATAGGATTGGACTGTAGTGATTTTTCAAATTGTTTTGCGATCCTAGTTACTTCCTCAGCATTGGTGGCACGATCCCATATGATACCCTTTCCGACTTGGGGCAGGGCGCCAAGGCTGAATTCGTTAGGATTTTCAATGTCAATTACAGGAATTCCGCACGCAGCTACTTGGACCTGAACCCCGCTACCCCTTCCCACAGCAATCAACACCTTCGGCAATAAATCCGGGATGGGTTCGTTAGTTGTGGAAAATTTTTTTGGAATTCTAGGCTCGTATAATTTTTGCTCTGTAATTGGATGGAACTTTATTTTTACAGGCACGCTCCAATCAACTTCGTTAATTACACTTAGGATGAAATCAGCAACATGGTGGTGGTATGGCATGAGAATCAGAATAAATTCTCCATTTGAGGCAGGTTGATCATATTCAAAAATAAACTTATCTCTAAGGCTCGGGCCAACCTCCACTTCGATATTGTCTGAAAGGAAACAGTAGCCCGGTCCATTGACCAAGAGCCTATCTGGAACAACATTGAATGGGATTTCATGCTCATCGGGAGTCGAGTGTATTATCGTGTCGGACCTCCATAAAAGTTGAGTTCCAATTATTTCTGTTTTTTTGGAAACATATCTCAGCCCACGATAGAAAGTTTTGTCACTGGCTTGGTTTTCAAACCAGCCAATACATTTGATACTGTCAAATTTCATTCTTGATAATTGTTTGCCAAGCAAGAATCGCAGGTGAAATTCTATTGCCACGCTATTAAGGCAGGTCCACAAACCATAGCGTAAGAGTTCATCTTCATAACTATTCCCCAAATTTTTAATAAATCTCAGGACGGAAAAAGGATAAAGAAAGAAAAATCGGGCAGTATCCAGGTAGTCGGAAAGGTCCAGCATCTGAAAGTGGGTTAGGACTGGAATATTATTTTCTTTGAGAATTTTGAATACTCGAAACAAGTCGAAGGGGTTTTTGGTGCCAGACAACCTTGGAGTATAAACGTATGTCTTTTTGATTTTTTTTAGATATTGAGATAGGTCTTTAAAGTAGATATCTTCAAACTTTTCTTCTTTCAGAATATGGCTTGCGATAAAAAAAGTGTCAAGGATGATGATTTCTCCCGTTTCCTTAGGGTAAAACTTTTGTCTGGAAACTCGATGAAAGAAAGCTGTAACGAGGCATAAAATAAGACTGAGAAAATTTTTTATGGCATAAAGAAAAAACATTTTAGTTTTAAATGAAAAGGTTATTCTGGGTGGGGTTTCATCTGCAAGATATCTTTCGAGAACGCGCCCACGGGTTTCCTGTTTGCTCAAAACAACATTTGCAATGAGGAAAGGATCCTTGTAGGCTTCTCTCGACTTTTGTGAAAGATACTCGCGAAGTTTTTCTACGGACCTGTTTTTCATCAATTGGACCTGAATAGTGATCGTATGTTACGTTTTAATCTGATGGATGGCAGTTTGCGCTTCTTGGGAAACTAGTTCGGCGCGTTAGAGTATTTCTTGATAAACTTTACAATAGTTTTAATGGATAAGCCAAGAGAGGTGGCGGATGAAGTGTCTAGTGTTAAACTTACGTCGGCAGGAACTTTGTAGGTGATGGATTTGGTCTTCATGGTGCAATTTCGAATTTGGGATCCTTAGCTATCCAGGAAAATATGGATGTCGATCCATAGTTAAACTTTTTTTTGAAGTCCGAAATATTTTCAATAGGAATATGGGACAGGTTTATTCTGAATAAATAAATCTCTTCTTTAGTTAAGTTTTCTACAATTTCCTGGCTCATTGAAGAAAGCTCTAGCGTAGTTAATACTTTAAGGCTCATAGCTCGGTATTGGAGAAAAAAATTTGTAGGAATTTAGTAAAGAAGCAAAGCTTACCAAAGTTATATACACTTATTTTTAATTAACTGTCATATGCATTTATTGCAGGCTATCATATGTCTAAATTCAAGTCACTTGAATTCAATTCATAACCTCGGCTGGGTGGTCGGTTCACGGAGCGATTTGAATTTATTGCTAATTTTTTTTCTCAAGTCAGCGGATAGTGTTAAGCGTTCAATCATCCATTCACAAAAATACTTGGTATCAAGATAACTTGTGAGATGTTTTTCAATTAAGGATATTTTGCTATTTGCTGCAACTGCGAATTTAACCAGTCTATTTGTGTAATCGAAAACTTGAGGTTGTATTTTTGAAAAATAAAAGTGATTCATCCTCATTTCAGGCGATAGCTTTTGATTTTGACGGTGTCCTTGCTGAATCGGTTGAAGTGAAAACTCGCGCCTATGCTCGCCTCTTTGATTCAGAGAGTGAAAAGGCAGTGAGTCAGTTTGTTGACTATCATATTAAGAACGGCGGAATTTCTCGATTTGAAAAAATTAAAATGTTTTATAGGGACATCTTGCGACGTCCTCTTGATGATAAACTTTTTCAGGAATTAGTTCTGCGATTCTCTAAATTGGTAGTAGAAGAAGTAGTGGCTGCACCTTGGGTGGAAGGGGCGCTGGGGTTTCTTAATCAAAATGAAAAACAGTATAAATTTTTTATAGTTTCGGGTACGCCTGAGGATGAGCTAAAAACAATTGTGGATCGTCGGGAAATGGGTCATTTTTTTGATGCGGTCAGAGGCTCACCTAAGGATAAGGTTACTCTTCTGACTGAGATTATGGGAAAGTATGATTTGAAGCCCGAAAAAATAGTTTTTGTTGGTGATGCTGATACAGACTGGCAGGCGTCTCAACAGCTAAAGATACCTTTTCTCTGGAGATGTGTTTCCAAACAAGTTTCCCCTCTCGCCGGTTATAAAGGCCCTCGATTGACCACTTTAAAAGATCTTGAAATTAATCTCATGGAATTGAACTCACTGCATTGCTGACTTAACGGCTATGTTGGGAAAGGCTTCTTTTTGATTAAGTAAGTTATAAAGAAGGACGTTAAAATATATGTCTTGAATGCTATTGGGAGATCCTTAACTAATGGTAGATATAGTTCAATTAGAGAAAAACTTAGAAGCCAGTTTAACGCGGTTGAAGCAGGAGTTTAGGTTATCTGCTGTAAAGTCTGAGTTTGAAGCAGAGGGTGCTTCTTTCAGAGACCTTGTAAGATTAAGAAGGTGGACCGCCCGTCAGGACATTGCTCTCCATCTGAAAATTGGAGGTATGGAGGCTATACGTGATATTAAAGATGCGCTTGACTTGGGAGTGGATGGATTGATTGCTCCTATGGTTGAAAGTCCGTTTGGCGTTACCAAATTTACAGAGGCTGTGGGTTCGGTTTTTTCTGGCCGAGATATTTATAAATCAATCAACATTGAAACCCGCACGGCAGTCCTGCATATCGATGATATTTTGACTGAGGCGAAGGGCAAAGTCGATAATATCACTATTGGAAGAACCGATCTCAGTAACTCGTATTTTGATGAGGGAGTTAAACCTGACTGTGAATTTATTACCAATTTAATTCACAATATCAGTGATAAAGTTCATGCAGTCGGTTTAACTTTGACGGTTGGTGGCAGCATCACCGCGAAAAGCATTAATCGGTTTAAAGAAAACAGGAAAAGTCTAGAAGGGCGCATTGCCAATATTGAAACGAGAAAAATCATTCTGCCGGTAGAAAGTTTTTTGGAAAATGAGCATACGCTGGAGGAGGCGTTGAGATTTGAAGAGCTTTATCTTCGTGCTAAACTGGAGACTGAACAATTTCTGTCGCAGGCCGATCAAGATAGATTGGCGAAATTAAAATCGAGAATTTAGTTCAAATAATTCCGATCTCTTTAATCTTTTTGCGTGAAATTTAATGAAACTTGTGCGTGTGTTTGCTGATTCGGAAGCGATGGCTGAAGAAATTGCTCGCCGATGGTATCACGGTGCTGAGTTGGCCACTAAGGCTAAAGGTGTTTACTCGGTTGTCTTATCTGGTGGGACTACTGCCTCCAAAGTTTATCATAGGCTGGCATCGCCAGTATGGGCTAAAAAAATATCCTGGGATATTGTTCATATTTTCTGGGCCGATGAGCGTTGTGTTTCTCCAGAGAGTAAGGAAAGTAATTATCAGACGATTTATCAGGCCTTTTTAAATCACGTCCCTATCCCCGAAAAAAATGTACATAGAATTAAAGGAGAAGAAGATCCCAAGAAAGAGTCAACTCGATATGCACAAGAAATCAAAGATCACTTGATATTGAGAAATACTCAGGATGTTTTATTCGATTGGATACTTCTGGGAGTTGGGTTAGACGGGCATATTGCTTCCTTATTTCCTGGACAAGAAAAAAATTTAAAATCCTCGAACCTGTGTGAAGTAGTCCGGCACCCCGAAACGGATCAAAAAAGAGTAACTTTGACTCCTGCCGCAATTCAGCGATCAACTTGCATTACTTACCATGTGATCGGTCAGGGAAAATCAGAGATAGTCTCTGAATTGGTTTCAGAATCCCCGCAAAATAAAAAATTTCCTGCGGCTTACATTACTGGTGAGTGGTATTTGGATGAGTTCGCCGCTTCTAGTCTTGGGCCATCTGAGAATTTGAGCTAGTTTTTAAAAAATGCGACTAGATGGTCAATGGCAGAATGGCCCATGGCTTCTATTGCTTCCCTTGCGTTTCCGCCGATATGGGGAGTGACCATGAGGTTAGGAAGTGCAAGAAATTCTGCATCTGTAGGAGGTTCATCGATAAAAACATCCAGCGCGGCCCCAGCGATAACTTTCCTGGAAAGAGCATTCTTTAAGGCCTCCTCGTTTACTACCTCCCCTCGACAAGTGTTTACTAGAAAAGCAGTCGACTTCATTCTTTGAAAAAAACTTTCGTTGATCATTTGACGAGTTAATTCCGTCAACGGGACGTGTAGGCTAATTATATCAGACCTTTCTACAACTTCATCTAGGCTCGCTGCGCATATCCCCTGTGCTAAGCAAAAATCCGATTTGTCGACAATATCTCGTACTAGTATAGTGCAACCAAATGGTGATAAAAGCCGAACAACATCCGAGCCTACATAACCGCACCCAACGATTCCAACAGTTTTTCCTGAAAGTTGATGTCCTCCATTCTTATCCCATATAGAATTTTTTAATTTGAAGCCAGAATTAAATATATTTCGGCAAAGTCCTAACATAAATCCTAATGTAAGCTCAGATACGGACCTTTGATTTATTCCTCCAGTCCAACCCAAGAAGATGCAGTGTCTCTCTAATAATTTCTTATCAATGTTATCCAGTCCTACCCCATATTTTGAGATAATCTTAAGGCGTGGAGCATGATTTAGGACGTTTTCAGTGATGTTTTCAAGTCCTACCACGGCAGCATCTGCATCTTTTAAAAATTCTATCATCTCTGATTCGGTCAATGGGCGACCTAGTTCATTGAAAAAACAATTTTTGAATGACTTTTTTAACTCTTCTTTTAGGACCGTGGATTGCCCAAATGAAGAGGATGTAACAGCAATCCTAGGCTCGGATGGATGAGGGTTAAGTGAATTGATAGGCATGCTTATAAAAAGTAAAGGTGCTATTATTTGGTAATACTACAAAGTAAATATTTCCCAGAAGACTGAATCCTAACACAAACTAACTAGTATTATAGGTTTAAGATTTACTAATGGGATGGATTCGTTGTTCTTTAAAAAAAATATCATAGTATTAATTTTTTGTAAAAAGGGTTTTTCACTGATATGACTTTCGATTAGATAATAATTCAGCCAAGCCTTTAACAACAAGGTTCAAAGTTTCAATCTAACTTAGAAGCCAACTCATCCCAACCGAGGTATGATTGTGTTCTTTTTGTAGCAAGAGTTTTTTTTATGCATTAAAGGTGGAGTTGATTTATGAAAAAACTTACAATACCTGTCAGGAATTTGAGGCGTCTATTTCTGAATGTATCAAAGGGTTTTATAATCGACAGTGCTGCCATCATGCTTTTTTTATATTAGTCCGATAGACTTTGAGAAAAAGTATGTGGTTTAATTAATTATTTACTAACAACAGGAAGATTAATGTGTGGAATCGTTGGGTTTATTGGGAATGGAGAAAAAATTGATTTAGATCTTATGGTCTCCCAGCTTACACATCGAGGTCCTGATAGTGGTGGCGTTTTTGTAGATACTAACTTAAATGTTTATCTAGGTCATCGTCGATTAGAGGTGGTTGATATTGTTGGAGGTCATCAACCAATGAGTATTTCGGACAATAGATTTGTAATTACCTATAATGGCGAAATATATAACGCTGATATACTTAGGAAAGAACTCGAAGGACAAGGCCATACATTCATAACGGACCATTCTGATACGGAAGTTTTACTACATGGTTATAAAGAGTGGGGCAGTAATTTAGTTAGCAGGTTAAACGGTATGTGGGCTTTCGCCATCTATGATAAAGAAAAAAAGGGCCTATTCCTAAGTAGAGATCGTTTTGGTGAGAAACCGTTATTTTACACCTTACAAAATAATATATTTGCTTTTTCATCAGAGTTAAATACTTTTAAGCAACATCGAGGCTTATCGACAAATCTATCCGACATTGGCTTGCAAAAATACTGTGCGCATGGCTATTTTCCGGGAGATCATACAACATATAAAGAAATATCAAAGTTACCCGCGGGGTGTAATCTTTTTTTTAAAATCAATGAAGTAAGATTTGATATTCAACGCTACTGGTCTTATAAAATTGAACCAGACCACGGTGAAAGCAACGCTATTGAGAACAAATGGGGGGAAGAGATTCATGGCCTCCTTGATAAATCAGTACGTCGCAGGTTGGTAGCTGATGTTCCTGTGGGGGTTTTTCTTAGCGGGGGCCTTGACTCTTCAATAGTAACTTACTTTGCTAGCAAATACCTTTCTTCAGGAAAACTCAAAACATTTTCGGTAGGTTTCGAAGATCGTACTTTTGATGAAAGTAAGTGGGCACTACAAGTAGCAGACCTACTAGGAACGGAACATTTAGTCACTCTGTTTCGAAAAGATCTTTTGAATAACCTTTTAAAGGAGGTTGTGGAAAAGCTTAACGAACCACTGAGTGACAGTTCATTAATTTCCCAATACCTCCTCTGCAAACAAACAAAAAAAGAGGTTAAAGTAACACTAGGTGGTGATGGTAGCGATGAAATATTTGCGGGCTATGATACCTTCAAGGCTGTCAAAATTGCACAAATAATGGAGAAATTTCTACCAAGGTCTGTACACCCTGTTATAAAAAGGATATTAGGCATTGTGCCACGGTCACACTCCTATATGAGTTTTCGTTTTAAGCTACAACGGTTTCTAGAGGGGGTCGGATATAAAAAATCCCTATGGCAGCCACTTTGGCTTAGTCCTGTCGGTGAAATCGATATCAGAGAATTATTCTCGAATTCTTTGAATATGGAAGAGCTTTATTCTGAGGTAATATCCGAATGGGAGACATGTGATCATAAAAACTTGATAGATAAAAGCTTGCAATTTTATGGAAATGTATTTTTACAAAACCAGATTCTAACTAAAGTTGACCGGACAAGTATGATGCATGGTTTAGAGGTGCGGTCGCCTTTTCTTGATATAGATTTAATAAATTGTGTTCGCAGAATACCCAGTTACTATAAAATCAGAAAGGGCCATTCGAAGTATATATTAAAGAAAGCTATGGAAAATCATCTTCCGTCAAATCTCATTTGGAGAAAAAAAATGGGATTTAGTGCGCCACTAGGGAAATGGTTCTTGGATGGTTTAATTTCACTGAATACAAACGACATATGGAAAAATAGAGCAAACACATTGATCCAAAAAAAAATAAAAGCTCACCTTAGTCACCGGGACGATCATAGACTTTTTTTATGGAATATTTATATCTTAACTGAATTTATGAGACGACAAAGTGGATATTGCGAGTAAAATTTCCCTTCTGAAAATATGGGAGGGCGCTAATTTCACTTTACAATCTTTAGCTCAAAAACAGTTAGAATTTTTAAGCTAAAGCCTGCTATAGATAGGTGCGAAACCAGTACCAAAAATACGGTAATAATTTTTAAGAAGGAATTTGTAAAAAGATGTCAATGGCCTTTGATGCCACCGAGGGGAAGATAATTCTTTGGAGTGGTAGCATTTTTCGGGGAGAATCTTGTTCTTTCAGTTTCAAAATCTGACATTACCCTATTGCCAAATTTTTTACGATTCTTGAATCGGATCTTTTTGTTACTGTTAAAGAAAATACGACTTGCCCCCTTGAGCTTACGCTTAAAATCACGGTAAGACATTAGATGGGTAATACTTTTGCCAACATACTCCAAACGAAAATAGAACTTTCGATATAGCTCCTCAGACTTGGAGGTAAGTTCATTCGCTGTAAAAAATTCCGACCAAATGGTTCTCTCAAATTCAGGCTGGGGATTAGCACACCACTCTTGCCAACGAGCGAGATTGTCAATTCCGGCCTTTTCTGCCTGAGAAAAAAGTTCCGTATAAGGGAAAGGTTGCAGCACATTAATTTGCGCATAAAATGGGTCTAGGTCTAGAAGAAACTCAAAGTTTCTATCTATATCATCCATGCTCTTCTCAAAAGGCATCCCTATCATCCAGTCGGCGATAGTCCGTATGTTATATTTATGAGCCAAATTAAACGCGCGAGTCAACTGACCTATGGTTACACCTTTTTTCAAAAAATCTAAACCTTTTTGGGTGCCAGTTTCTACCCCAATATGTAATTGTCGACAACCTGCCTGATAGGCAAGATCCATTAATTCTTCATCAATCTGATCTACACGTGCCTTAAAAGTCCAAGTAAATTTTAAATTATTAGCCAAAACTTCACGACAAAAGATCTTAGCTCTCTCTCCTAACAAGTTGAAAGTGTCGTCCTGAAAAAATATTTCTTTGATTCCATCGTCTAGTATGAGTCTGATCTCATCAAGAATATTAGGCACTGTGCGCATACGGTAGTTACTACGCATA
This sequence comes from uncultured Nitrospinaceae bacterium, assembly GCA_964584125.1. GTDB lineage: Bacteria > Nitrospinota > Nitrospinia > Nitrospinales > VA-1 > Nitromaritima. Next base: position 9,021 of record CAZOYP010000026.1, read on the forward strand.
GTCCCACAAAATGTGCACTGTTTGGGACAACCACGGCTGGTGATTATAGAAGCGATATTTTTTTCAAAACCAATAGCATTATAATAAAGGTCTTGCTTTAATAGTGAACGATCCGGAAATGGCAAATCATCCAAATTATCAACCATTGGGCGTTGACTTTTTTTGTGAGTTACTTCTGATGCATTTTCTTGCGTAAACACTCCTGGAATATTCTCAATTGGTTGATTCTGCTCAAGGTGATCCATCAAATCTACGATTGTGTTTTCCCCTTCCCCTAGAACAATAGAATCAACATCTGGCAAATTAGCTGTCTCTACCGGAAAGTCTGATATATGTGGACCACCAAAACAAACATGAATTTCTGGGTTAGTTTTTTTTACTATCCGGGCAATCATACAACAATCGTACATAACCCCGGTAAAAGTTGACAAACCAACAAAGTCTGGGGCGAAATCGCTGACTCGTTTTTCCAGTTCTATACCGGATAGTTTTTCGGCAATAGCATCAATCACCTGAATTTCATGTTGTGGCCTAGCTTTCTTCAGAGCACTAGCTATATAAAGCAAACCCAACGGAGGGAATTGACCATAATCGTCACCATCAATTTCAAAATCATAATCTGATTGATAATTGAATACTTTCGATCCGTTGATACGATTAGGATTTATTAACAAAACTTTCATTATCTAAATTATCTCCTACAAAAACTATCAACAATCCATTGCGCCAGCCTAAGGATAAATCCTAAACTAAGGTTGACACTTTAGCAATCCGACCACAATAAAAATCTTTCTAATATATAAAACAAACCAAATAAACTTTATGATTTGGCATGATCGAGCATCCCCTTGGCCAAGTCAATATCTGTCAATGCACGAATTGCCTCACGACGCGGAACCGAGTAAAGCCCATATCCAATATCTGAGTAAACAGAAATTTCCTTAGCGTTGTTATAAATTGGCCTACAGGTGTCCACAGGACATGCTTTATTGCATAAATCACAGCCAATACATTCATCACTATGAATTCGATAAGGATAGCCCTCGTCAATAATTGGAAAAGGACAAGCAGCTTTGCATTGGCCACAAGAAATACAACCATCAATAATTTGATACGGAGAAAGTTTCTTTTTAATATTCAACTCGCCCTTAGCATGCTTCATTTCTACCAAGGTACGATTTGAAAATCGGAAAAACTCAGATAAAGCGACCCTAGTTTTTTCTTGAAGGCCAAGAACACTTCCCTCAACCTCGTCAAAAGCTAATTTAAAACGACTTTCTTGTTTTCTTGCACCAATAATAGAAAAAACCAGAATCAAAAAGAGTAAATAAGAATAGTTTTCTAAATCGATCATTTCTTTTCCTGCGATGCCAATACATCAGAATTAGGGAGACCCTCTAAATCAATTGTCTTTAGTTCTGCTCGAACATCCTTTAATAATCTATCATGACTATCTATGCGATTGCCCGTCTCTATGACAAAGTTTTCAATATCACTACTTAGATATTTTAACCTAGCTTGATACCTACGTAACCTCACAACAAAAAACAAGTTATAGGTTATCGATATGATCAATAGTAAAACCAAAAGCCCTTCAATTGAAAACACTTACTAGATCTCCATTTATAATCCTTAACGGTAGATAAGCTATTATAATTTAAACAAATCGAAAACTAGATGAAAAAAAATAACAAAAACGAAAATTAATATTGCCTATTGCTATGCAATCAATAAAGGCGAAATATTTTGTGCATAGAATTCTATCCATAAATCGAGTGGTCAACAAACCAGTTTCGCTTTTTTCACACTTAGATATAAGACATTGAGTCTATTACCATTCTTGCGATTCTACCATTATTTCATATTATCAATCTACCTTTATTGCGAAGCTCCCAATTGAAAACTTCTTACATGTTTTAATCCAGCTTGTGTAAATGAAAATAGTTTAAACAAATGCGGAATTTAGAAACTGAGACGAAAAACTAGATTAAAGTTAGGTGTTTGGGCAGGATTCACTTGAAAAGTCAAAACATTCTTGATAATAATATCTTCGCTGAAAAATACAAATTTCGTGTGTTAGCTCAAGAACTACATACTTAAAGACGCTGAAATGCACTAGAGTGAAGTTCGAGTTACTATATCAGTAGGGAAAAAGAATTGAATGCTTTACTCTAGCGTTATTTTTTTTGATATACTCGACAGTTAAGTTATCTGAGAATCGACTTGCGCTAGGTGCCTTGGGCTTTGATCTTATTTGGAATAAAATTCCTCAAGTGAAAGAAAGCTATTACAAATTAAGTTTGTCAGTGTTTTACCTACTCGGCCGCATTATTTCTCCAAAGCAGTTTAAATACCAAAAACAGAAAGAAGCTAATTGTGTGTGGAATATTTGGCTGGCAACTCTACCAGTCTCAATTTACCGATGATAAAAAGTCCTCTGCCGTTAGAGCAACTCGTTTGCTCACTCATCGAGGGCCTGACAATGAGGGGTATTGGTCCAGTGACACCACGTTTTTTGGTCATCGTCGGTTAAAGATTATTGATTTATCAGATAGTGCGAATCAGCCTTTTATAGATAATGAGGCAGGGTTAATTTTAATCTATAATGGTGAAGTCTATAATTACATTGAACTTCGTGAAAGTTTAAAGACATATGGTTTTAACTTCTTAACCGCATCAGATACAGAAGTAGTTCTAAATTCTTATAAACATTGGGGCACAAGTTGTTTTGCTCAGTTTGATGGCATGTTCGCAGGGGCAATTCTGCATGTTGATACTGGCAAAGTGATTTTATTTCGCGATCACTTAGGGCAAAAACCACTTTATTACTTTCATGATGATAATAATCTCATTTTTTCGTCTGAATTAAGATCATTGACCAGTCTGCCTGGTTTTGATTGGCGTTTATCTCAAGAAAACTTCTACTCCTACATTGCGAATTCTTACTACGGATTGGATTCGAGCCCAATCAAAGGGATCAAAAAATTAAGTCCAGGACACTTTTTAGAGGTATCAAAACAAAATTCTATCTTAAAAAAATACTGGGAATCTATACCCGGTGAAAATCCGCTATCACTAAAATATGACGATGCAATCGAAAGGTGTGGTGAGTTAATCGACAAATCTTGTAAATTGTCAATGCGATCGGATGTGCCCTATGGAGTCCTTTTGAGCGGTGGTATAGATAGTTCGCTGCTAATGCAGTCTTGTCTAAAGCAAAATATGGATACTCAGGCATTTTCTGTCAGCATAAAAGATGGAGAGTACGATGAGTTAGACAAGGTAAAAGTTGCTCGTGATTTTCTTGGCGTAAAGAGCTTAAAAACATATGAGATGGAAAGCAAATCAATGTTTCAGGTTCTAAATGACTTATTTCAATGTATTGATGAACCTCATGGCGATCTTGGTTATCCAAATCTATTTTTTTTATCTCGTGAAATAAAAAAGCACATCACGGTTGCGATTCTGGGTGATGGTGCTGATGAATTATTTACTGGGTATTTACCAAATCACGCTGCGGGGTTTGAACATATTGTTGATGCACTTCCAGAACGGGTCTTAAGTTTTGGGAAACGATGCGCACAGAGCATATTACCAGTCAAAAATCGTTACATGGGAATTGATGCTGTGACAAGAGCCTTTTTAGGGGGTTTCCCCTCCAACCCACTGACAAGATTTAGTATATGGCTTAGTACAATAGATCCAGAGGGGCTAGTGAAGTTAAGCAAGAATATTGGGGGCGATTTTTTTTCCCGGTATGGCCAGAGTGGCACTCTTTATGGGCCAGTAACCCATAAGATGGAGAATATAGCGAACCTTTCTCGTCGCCAGCAGTACGCATATTTCTATCAACAGGCATTTTTGCCAGAATTTGTGTGTGCTCACACTGATAGAGCAGCTATGCAATTTAGCGTCGAGATGAGATCACCTTTTCTATCCAGAGAAATAATTGAATTTGCAAATAGTATCCCCGATGAGTTCAAGTATCGAAATTTTAGACTAAAAAGAATACTAAGAGATCTGGCTAAAAGAAATGGCCTGCCTCGTAAAATTTGGAATCAGAATAAACATGGATTCACATTCCCATTGAGTCGTTGGCTAATGGGACCTCTAAAGGAGCTACTATATCGATCTTTAAAGTCAGATTACTTTCCTCGTCAATTGGTTAATATGGAATACTTGCAAAGACTGGTTGATGAACACGTAAACGGTACCAAAGACAATCATCGCATTCTATATAGTCTGATTGTGTTCGAAAATTGGTTAAAAAATAATTCGCATATATCAATAGATTGACAATTGATGCAGCGTTACTTCATCTTTTTAGGAAAATCTACTTAGAGCTACAAACGAATAATAATTAGTGAAACTAATGGGAATAATGCCGCTACCAATCGTATCACCTTCTTAAGTTAAATTTTTTTGTGAAACAATAATTGATGTTTAAATTTAACGAATTTTGGTGGTCTGATAGTATTTCAATATTATTTGGGCTCAAAATTTGATTGTGAAAGGGATATTTTATGTCGGCATCTAGTTTACCGGGATCAGAATCATCTTTATCCGCTGACTATTGCGTCGTAGGTACTGGTATGGTAGGCCTGGCTACAGCTAGAACACTTTTGGGTCACGGAGCCTCGGTGGTCATGGTTGACTCCGGATACCACAAATATAATCAAATTGCCCAAGATCTTAACTCTGGATTTTCAGGGCCTTTTGGACATTGGCCCATCCCAAACTTTCCTGTGTCACATCATCGTATCAGAGCAGTTGGTGGCACAAGTATGATATGGGGTGGCTGGTGTAGAGAGTTGAATGATTGGGACTTCAGGGCAAATGATAAGTGTAATATTTCTTGGCCATTTCCATTTGACGAACTCAAACCCTTCTATCAAGAAGCAAGAAAAATACTAGGTGCAAATATAAAGGAGACCTCAAACAATGTGTTACCACCAGACGCCTTAGCGCCTCTAATAAAATCCAACATCAATTGCGCATCCCAAACATTTCAAGAAGACTTGTTAAGTTCTCTACTTAAGGAAAAAAACTTCACCCTAGTACCTGGGTTTACTTTAGTCGGCCTGCCAATTAAAAAGGATACTATAAGCAAGGCAATTTTTTACAACTCAACTAGAATTGATCCTGGTCGAAACTTAACCGTAACAGCCAATCGATTTATTCTCTGCTGCGGTGGTATTGAAAATGCCCGACTATTACTAGCTCATCTGCCCAAGCCTATTATTGAAGGATTGCCAATTGGCTTAGGCTTTATGGAACACCCGAAGGTTTTAGCCGGTCGGTTTTATCCTTCAAACGAGGTCATTATAAACTATCTTAAATCATTTTCCCCAGCCCTCAGCGGTCGAAATTTTATTTTTAAAGCTCAGAAAAAGCTCCATGAAACACTTTGTTTCGGAGAATTACAACTGCCTCATGAGATACAAAAAATCAATGGACTCGGAAATGCAGTGTTAGGTTTTCGTGAATCAAATATCTTTGACGCTGCCTCATTAGTTAGCTTAAGGTATATCCTTCTGACAAAGAATATTTCGGCATGCGGTCCAATTAGGCTAAGTAGGTTAATTTCTCTTGCGCGTGATGCTAGTAGGGTTATTTGGGATAAGTTTGCTCAAAAAATAAAAATAACTCCCCCATGTTTTTTTGTGCATATACAATGTGAGCAATACCCCAACGACTCTAACTCTGTGTCACTTACTGATATTAAAGATTCGCAAAATACTTCACGAGTTCGACTCAATTGGGAAATGTTAAAAGAGGACGTCCATACGGTGGTCGGCACGGTGAGCGAATTTCAAAAAATTGTTAATAAAAATAATATTGGATATTTCACTCCAGAAAAACAGTTATTTGATACAAAGAAACAATTGGAATACCTTGAGTTGAATGCCCATGGTGCTGGGCACCATATGGGGACTACCCGTATGGGAAATGATGAAACGTCATCGGTCTGCGATAGCACAGGTAAAGTTTGGCGGCTCAAAAACTTATTTACTTTTGGGTCATCTCTTTTTCCAAGGGGTGGCGCGGCAAATCCATCGTTGACTGCCGTCGCACTGGCATTAAGAAATCTCCAAAAAATAATGGATACGCATTAGGTTTAAAGTTGCATAGTTTCAGCTAGGAATGAAGGTAGCAAATAGCAATGCACTTAATATTACTATCGCTATATAGCCCCAGGCTAAGCCCTTCTTAAAATTAACAGTGGAACTTCTGGGGGGCAATTAAATCTAATTGGGGGAGGTATAACTCCAATACCCCTTGAAACGTAAACCTGAGTGTGTTCGAGCTCAACCAACCCGCCAGAATATCTTTGGCCATATTTAGAAAAAAGAAATGGAGCAAACGAAAAAGGTATTCTGATTTGTCCTCCATGCGTATGCCCAGATATTACCAAATCTACTCTCTCATTTTTTGGGATTTCCTCCGCGTACTCAGGGTTATGCGACAGAAGTATCCGAGGAATATCCCCGGGTATATCCTTTAGTGCAGGTTTTAAATCTTGCACCCCCCCCCATAAGTGGCCCACGCCAGCAAGGCTAAGGGTGTCGCCGTGGGGCTCAATTTTG
>CAZOYP010000026.1:15617-29376 GCA_964584125.1 uncultured Nitrospinaceae bacterium
CAGCAATGCAAATAGTTTCGCCTTCTTTCTCAATTAACTGACGTGTATTTTCAATCAAAGTTATATTGTGGTTTATAAAAGATTCTCTAATTTTTTCCAAATACCTCAAATTATCATGGTTACCTAGAACTGCAAATACTCCAAAATTAGCGGTTAGCCGTCCAAGTGTGCCAATACAAGGATCTATATAGGGTAAAGAGTTTGAAATAAAAAAATTTGTCAGAGGATATTGAGAGTTGTCTACATAATCTCCTGTAAGGACAACGATGTCTGGTTTGAGGTCGTTCACCATTTCTACCAGGTTGTTAATATATTCGATGCTAACAAAACGACTGTGATGAACATCGGTTAACTGACATATACGAAAAGACTCAAAAACTTCCGGTAGTCCCTTTATTTTTATCGTATGTTCTTCTGCTGTAATTTTTCTTTTATGAAACAATTTGAATTCACTCCTCATGCTGGGTTGTCAAGCAAAAAGTATTCTACGTTATTTATGTTTGTTCGCCAATAGGGATACCATGTATCTGTGATGAAAAGAAATTCATCCCTCTTTTAAACCTCCTCTGATGGTATCTCCATAATTTAATCTGGTAGAAGTAGTTTTTTTCTATAACTCGTAAAACAATTTCCGCTAAAAACAATATGAACGTTGTAGAAAATAGTTTTGCCAATACAGTGAAAGTTAAGGTATTTTAGAGGAATTACAATTTTAGGTGCTGGCTGCGGGTGGGGATGCTTTGTTAAATATGCCTTATATCGTGGGGCAGTAAACAGAATATGAAGCTTTACAATTGATAGGAACTATCGACAAAGTTTAGAATATTTAAAATTTTTTAGCTTTTTGATATAAAGGTGTGTTTGGAAAGGCCTATCCAACCATAACTAATTCCGAGCTTTTAACAATCAAAGTTTGGGACTATCAAGATAGTAACAAACAAACAAATTACAAGTTAAGGGAAAAATTGGGGCCATACATTTTTTTGAGTACGAGGGGAGTCCTGCAAATGAGTAAATTTTTTTTAGATTGTGTTGCTTGCCACTCTAGCAAAATAAGAAAAATTGACCTTGAAAATTATCAAATATTCACATGTTCAAAATGCCGACTACAATGGGTTAAAGGTGACCTTCAAGAAAAATGTTTTAAGCCAGGAGCTATCAATTTACATTTTATGTCTAAAGAAAGCATAGGGGATCCAAATAACTATGAACCCTATCAGGAGTTTTTTACTTATATTGAAAAGCTTTACCCAAACAGAAGCATTAGAATTTTAGATATTGGCTGCGGATCAGGATATTTTGTTGAATATGCCTTATATCGTGGTCACGATTGCATGGGTATAGAAATGGATAATAATCTAGATCAAACTTTGCCCGAAAGCATTCGCCAAAGAATTAAAATCACTTCTATAGAAAATTTTCAGATTGATAAATTAAAATCATTTGATGTAATTACTTTCTGGGATTGTTTTGAGCACCTCAAGTCTCCTTTTCAAATTTTAGATAAAATAAAGACTAGCCTAAACACTAACGGAACAGTTTTTTTAAGGGTGAATAACCGATGGGATGTTTATAATTTAGCCACTGATTTTCTAGTATACATTTCTCTAAAATGGCATAAAAAATTACTAATTAATTGCTTCGGCTCTGAAACCGGTAAATATCCCCACTATTGGAACTTCTCTAAGCGAGCGATGTTCACTATTCTGGAAAGAAAAGGGTGGACATTTATTCATCATCGTATTACAGAAACACCTGCTAGGCGTCTTACAAAGAATAAGTTCTTAATTTTACTTTTTAATTGTGCATATGTATTTAATAGAATGATTAGAGGTGGGAAAAGTGGTGAATATTACGTTCGTAAAGCATAGAACCAAAATTAATTTAGTAGCTTAATTGAGATATCTTGTTATTGAAACTATTTGTTGACTTAAAATTTCTGTGCTACTTACAATTTTAGTTCACCAACTCCTCACATATTTTGGTGTTTCAACTTTGCGCTCAGTACCATTTTCTATTATGTGTCTACTTTATCTTTGTATGTCAGTTAAAATTTTCGTTGGGTTTTAAGCCAACCAAAAATGAAGATCGCCCAAGCAAATAGTGAAACCCATATTCCGGGCAAATATTTAGAGTGGTCAAAAAATAGATGGACTGAACCTTCGCCAGGAGGAAGTGCAACCCCTTTAAAGATACCGTTTGTCTTAAAGACTTTCGTTTCTATGTTGTTTATACGTGCTCGCCAAAGAGGATGCCATGCATCTATGATGGCAAGGAACTCATTTTCTCGGCTCGAGTATTGAAATTTTAAATCACCGTAATTAAACTCGACAAGCTTCAACTCTCGCTTGTGAGGAAAGCTAGCAAGGGGAGCACTTTCTTCTTTAAGATAAGCAGCGCCTTTTTGTGCATCATACAAATCACCGTAACCACCAAAGGATTGGATTTGATCAGCTAGGTAGAAATATGGCCAAGCTTGTTTGTTTTGGTAAAGAAAAAACTGTTTGTTTGTGTGTATTGGTTCAAGGTGTTCCGATTTTGGCAGTGAGTCAGATGACAGCAGGTAATTGACCGCGCTTAGATCGTAAATTTTTGATTTTGATAGGTTGGGTTGAGTTGAAAAATAGCGCATTTCTGTCAAACTAATGTTCTCACGACGTAAAATAGCTTTCGCAAATAGAATTTGGTCTTTTGGGGTATGGCTTTTCACGCGAGAGAAGTCCAAAACTGGACTTGCTCGGTATCCTATGATTTTTCTTCGTGGTCCAGAAGTACCTAAAAATTTATTCTGAATACAGATAAAATAGTCTACTGATTTTCGACAATTTGGGGCACCAACCCAAACTGTGCGATCGGTATCTTTTAAATTAAGTGGAGGGTTAGACGCGCTAATTACTTGTTGATTCCAGATAAGTTGCTCTTTATTTAATGGAAAAATGGACCAACTAAAAAAAATGTTACAAAGTAGAAGCACCGCTGGGAAAAAAAATCCACCTTTCCATCTCGCCACATTAACCCATTGCCTAGTTGTGAATAAAATAACAAGACCAAAAGTAGTTATGTAAAATAGTATATGTTGAATATTTATGGTTTCGTTTAGTAGTCGTATATTCTCTAGAACCAAATTTAAAATTATTGGCGTAGAGTTTGATGAAACGCCTAGAGATAATAGCAGCGGTGAAATAGCGCTGGTATTCTGGATAAGGAACTGCGGCTTTACTTGAATAATTATAGCGAATAATAAAAGGGCTCCATAAAGGAAAGAAAGAATTATGGCCAAGACTCTTATCCAATTATTTTTTTCTGATGCCAATTTTTTTTGATCAACTCCAACATGCTTTACAAACATTCCTATCATTAATATTTGGAATGTTTGTATAAATTGATAAAATTTTCCTGGAGGATACAGGTTTAAAATAGAATGAAGAAAATCCAAAACACCTGGAATCCAATACACGATTTCGTGGTACACAAAACCGAAAATAATTAAAAATTTTGCAGAAAACTCCCAAAAGTTTTGACTTTTTAGGAAAAGAAAAAAAAATAGAATGACTGGGAAAATAGGAACGACAAAGTTCCAGTTTAGATGTGGTGAAAACTGTTGAATTCCTAGGACTGCACTCCAAGCTGAGATTAATCCAGCATGACATAGGCTAAAAATTCTAAAAAAAACAAGAGTTAGGTCTGGTGAAGTGAAGAAGTTTCCTTGTAAATGGTTTTGATCTCGAATAGGTTCTGATATTTGGTGTTCGATAAATATACTATAAAAAATCCATGCCCCAAGAAAGGCAACCGTTATTCCCGAAAAAAAATGCAATGCGAGAAAGCGAGTGAATTTATTCCAAATGATTCTCACCTCCAATGTTTTCCAGTGGTAAAGCGCGTAGCTAATAAAAAAAAGGACGGAAAATATTAAAGTATTTAAAATGGCCATCGTGCTTCCCAAAAATAACGTAAAGAAAAGGACGAGAGAATACTGAAAATATTGCCGAAAAGAAGGTTGTTCTAGATAATTAAAAATAATAATAGCGACGATGGGGACACTAATGGAAGTAAAGCTCCAACCCATGTTAAATAAAAATTCATGCCGAAGTGACCCAAAGCTAATTAGCGAGGCTAAAAACACTAAAATTAGTGGGTTTAGATCCGGGAACGCTTTTTTAAGCAATAGATAGTGTGCAATGGAAATGAACCAAAGGGTTAAAAATATTGTTATGGTAGAGGCGAGAATTTGATCGGTAAATAGAGAGAACCACCATCTTAACAAGCTCCATACATGTTGTACGCCTGGATCAGCATAAAAAAAGGCAATACCCTGCCCTATGTCAGGGCGCCAACCCATCGTTTTGGTGTTTTCTGAGAGATACGACAACCAACTTGCAACTAAGTCTTCTTCAACTAAAAATGTATGACCTAGAAATAGACCATAATGCCCGAGTAGTTGAACTAATAATAAAGAGAATGGGATTATTAAATACGCTTGAATGCGAGGGTGTTGGCATATATTTTTAGGGGTGGAGTTGGGCAAAGTATACATTTGCGAGAAAGGACATCGACTAATAACCCATAGATCAAATTAATATAATTGCTTAAAACATAAAAAGTAGGAAGATTGGGCTATTATGTTTTTACTTTTATGTGTTAGTTAGGTGTTTTTTGCTAGCCACAAGCTGATAAAAGCGTTATCATTTCAAGTGTTTTCTTAACATAGTACAATATCTAGGTCAAATAATTAAAATAATCTAGTTTTCATAACTAGTGATAAATTATGAAAGTAAAGAGGTAATATGAGGCCCAAAAATTATGATTATGTGAAAATTGTAAAAGATCACCTTGGGGGGAGCTTTGAACCGGTGTTTAATGGTGATTTAATTTATCCTAGGCAGCTTGAGGTTCATCTGCCTTCTGATAGAAAGGAGGCCTGTAATTTTCACTGCTCTTATTGTCAGGGTGGCGAATTAGATCAATCTTTAGGTAGTTGGGAAGAGAAGGGCTTAAGATTGATGGACAAGCTCCAGGGAGCAATTCCACTTTATGTTTACGGAGGCGCCTATACAGAACCACTAATGAATGAATTTTTTCTTCCCTACTTGGAAATGACAAAAAAGTATAATAACAACTTTGGTTGTCACTCAAACGGATCTTTACTAACAGAGTTGGAAGACTCGATCGGCTTTTGTTCGAGGTTGATAGAATTAGGAGATGAAGAGATAGATTACTATTCTTGTAGCTTAGATGCGGGAAGTATAGAAAGTCATAAAAAAACTAAAAATATTAAAGAAGATTATTTTACTAGAATAATTGAAGGGTTAAGGCTACTAGTATCCTTAAGGGGAAATAAAAAATACCCGAAAATCAGAGTTTGTTATTTAATGAACAAACTGAATTCTTCAAAAGAAGAAATAAAAAGCATAGTCGATGTTATGAAAGATATTGGTGTTGATTCATTACGGTTTTCTGTGCCTTACATGGTTTACGGTAGAGATTTCGAAGAGGTCGAGCGTTACAGAAACCGTAACGAGATACCTTTTGGTGCAAAATGTGAAGAAACAGTTAGGCCATTTTTATCAAAAAGTCAGGATGAACGGCCTTATATTTTTTGGCATGGTCCTGGTTGGCAGGATGTTAAAAAAATGACTTTCAGTCAATGCATTTACAGTTACTATCAGATAACTTATGCTGCCGATGGGTATGTATATAAGTGTTCAAGTACCGCAAGCCCTTCCTTTCCCGATAACAGATTGGGTAAAGTAACTGATGATTTGAAAGAATTTCAGGCGATGGTCCTCGCGAATCATGATGAGAGCTTTGATACCAAGACTTGTTTTTCAAAGGGCGCTAGGTGTAACAGGATAGCATTGGAAATAAATGATCTATGGGGTCAGGGAGTTTTAAAGGCTTGATCGACTTAAAACATAGATCTAATCAAAAGATTAACCTTGGAATTAATTTTTTACCGTAAGGAAGTCTTTAGGGTTTTTTTTAAAGTCTCAGAATATTTTTTAGTTAGTCTTTTGCCCATTATACATCCGCACAATTCCCTATTTATAAAATGTCAGAACAAGCCTAGAGAAATTTAGGTTTGATTTCGGCTGTTTGGTTCAAGTTGTCACTTCTTAGGGAAATTAAACCTAGTCAACTTTACAAAATAGAAATTTAGATCAATTGGGTAGTAAGGATTTTATATAGAATCTTAGTTAAGAGAATAGAAAACTATTTTTCACAACGTATGTCACCCGAGCCAATTTTTCATTAGTAATAACAAGAGCTTTTACTTTGTCTTTCGTCTGCTTTGAGGGATTCAAAAAAATAATAGATAATGTGAGAAATCGTTGTGGATAAAAAGAAAGTAGCATTATTAGGATACGGTTATTGGGGGCAAAAAATATTCAATTATCTTCAGTCAAGCAAAGAGTTCGACTTGCGTTATGTTTTTTTCCGGGGCCTTGGAAATTTCAGTAGTGAATTTATTAAGCAAGAATATGGTAATAAGTTTGTTCCAAAAATAGATTTAATATTAGACGATGAAAGTGTTCCGAATGTAATAATCGCCACTCCGATAAACACGCATTACAATTTAGCAAAAAAAGCATTAAATAAATATAAGAATGTGCTGGTCGAAAAACCTCTAGCAACAGATTCCATACATTGCAATGATTTAATTAACGTAGCGCATGAAAGAAAGTTAATACTAGAAACGGAGTATACATATACTTATTCTGAGGCATTGCTGTATGCTCAGAAAATAATCAGACAGGGTGCGATAGGTGATATAAAAAGTATTGTGTTGACAAAAAAACAATTGGGCCGATTCTTACCATATGATGTTTATACTTTACTGGGCACACATTTCATATCTATTCTAGACATGTTTGTGCCAATAGATGAGTGTGAGTTTTATCCCAGACCATTAATGACGAATAATGGGCTAACAACAGCAGCGGTTATTTCTTTTAAAAGTAAAGAGAGAGACTGTCAGGGTTATATTGATGTGAGTTTGCATTGTCCAGAAAGGGAAACTAAAGTGATAATATATGGGGATAATGGAACTATAGTGTACAACCCAGACGCCACTGAAACCTTAAACTTGGCATGTTATGCTCGCCTGCAGCCAAAAGGAGAAAATAAGGTAAAGATATCCAATGAAGAAGCATATCTATCAGATGAAAACCATAATTTAAAACTAGCAATAGAAAACTTTTCGAAAGTAATAGAAAAAAAGAAACTAGATAATAGAAAACGAGCACTTCGCATAACGGATGTTATTTCGTCATTTTCTAAATAATTTTTTTTGAATTAGAGTGAAATCAAAAATAGAAATCTCTATAGTAGTTCCACTTTATAACGAGAGTCGTAATTTAGAGGAACTTTTTTCTGAGCTTGATAACTCAATGCTTAGGTATGGAAAATCTTACGAGGTGATTTTTGTTGATGATGGTTCGTCTGACAATAGTTATGAGATATTATTGAGCATTGAAGAACGTAAAGACTATGTACATATTCTTAGTTTAAAAAATAATGTTGGTAAAGCAGGAGCTTTAGAGCAAGGCTTTAAAATAGCAAGTGGTGATAATGTTGTTATACTTGATTGTGATCTTCAGTATGACCCAAATGATATAGGTGCTTTGTTAGAGAAGATAGAGGAAGGTTATGATGTCGTTTCGGGGAAAAGGGTCAATCGAGCAGATTCTAAGGGAGTGAAGGTGTCTTCATGGTTATTCCGGTTCGTTGTTGCTAAGTTGAGCGGGTTAAATTTTTCTGATTATTTTTCAGGTCTTAAATGTTTTAGATCGACTATCATAACTGAATTAGGTGTTTATGGAGATTTAAACAGAATATTTTCTGTTTATGCCTATCGTGCTGGGTTTAAAGTTTGTGAGGTTCCCATAACCCACCGGCCCAGGAGGCACGGAAGTTCGAAATATAACTTCTTTAAGAGGTTGAGATTAGCGACACGCGATTTAATTGTTTTATTTTTTACGGTTGTTGTAACCAGGGAAGAACTTTATAAGATTGGATTACTTGGTTTCTTCTTCCTTAGCAGTGGAATCTTGATTTTAATCACGTCTTTATCTTTGCTACCGTATAAAATTATAAAAGATTTTTTTGGGAGCAATCTACTGCTCATTTCGCTTTTATTAGTTTATGCCGGCTGGCAATTAAGAGTAATTGAAACAATTGGCAGGGACTTTCTTGAAAGGCATATGGGAGCACAAATTTTTAAGGAGTATGATTGGAGAATGTCTAACGTAAAATATATAACACCAGGAAAAAGAAAATACTTTGAGCGGAACTTAAATCCCAGTTCCATAAATCAGTATAATTTATAGTGGATTCATGTTTGTTATACCGAGTTCTTATTATATGTATTTTGACAAAGAAATAGATGAAGGTTGGACTTTGTTTTAGCCTGTTTTTTTGCTAACGTGGCTCACGTGCCGCTGATTGAATTCCTAGCCCTTCTAACTGACAAGTAGAGCAAACAGGGTCTCCTTTTCGTCCACCTTCTACGTGGCTTTTTCGAAAGTCTAAAAAATTACTGTTATTCCAGATTTTCTCAACATCTTGAATAGTGCTTTCTGCTTCTATTTTCCCTAGAATTTTAGGCTCAGAACTCTTGGAAAAAACACAACATGGAATAATTGTTCCATCATGATTCAAGGCAAGTACTCCCCAAAGCCAATCACACAACCTATCGCTATACCAAACTGCTTCTTTTTCCTCGGTAGTTTCTTTACCTTCAACTTCTTCGCTTTCCCCTTCGTAAGTCCAATTATCTTCTCTTCTTGTACATAAAACGTCCAAATTTTTACAATATTCATTAAATTCATGGAATTCGTCATGATTATAATCAAAGATAATATATTCCACATGGACGATTAGTTTCGATCCGTGTCTTTTTTTAGCTTTAGATAGATCAGATAGGTTATTTTTGATTAGTTCAATATCGCCTAGCTTATGATACCGTTCATATGTATCTTGTCTAAATCCACTAACAGCAATTTTGAGAATATCCATCCCGCTTTCTACTATTTTTTCGGCATTTTCCTTTCCACATAACATTCCGTTTGTGCCCACAATTGTTGCTAAATTTTTGTCTGTGCAATATTGAACCATTTTACAAAGATCCTTTGATAAGAATGGCTCGCCTTGCATATAGAGCACTGCGATCATAAGATGCTTGTGGTATGTGTCAACTGCTTTCTCAAAAACTGATTTCTCTATTCGCCCGATCGGAATAGCTCCAGGTTTGCTGTCAAATGCGTAATCAAAAATATTGTTATCAAGAGTTCGGCACTTCGTGCATCTAAGTTGACAGTTATTAGTTGGCTCAACTACCAACAAGGCAGGATACGGGGAAGCTCTGCTTGATTTTAAATGATAATGAACTTTCACTCGTATTAGGTTAAATACTTTCCTTATAGACAGTTTCCCCGCGAGAAAAAGTCTGAAAGCAAAAATAAATTTTAGTCCAGTATCCATTCTATTCCTCAGTTATATTTTTATCCTGCAAACTGTTACTTAAGAATGTGCAGTCTAATAGCATTCAATTTGATACAGAAAAACCATGAAACACAGATTTAAATTTGGTGCTTGATGATCTTTTGGAATATCAAGGTAGTTTTGGTTTCACGAATGTATATTATTTTCTTACGCAAGCTAATATTTTTTATATCCAGATATTTAACTGCGGTATGAAGAACATAAAAATACTAACTCTTTTATTACTTGGTAACCAGTAAAAAATACGCAATTAAAGTAAAAAAACAAGGGTACCTTTCCATTCTTAGTAAAATTAGTTCCTACAATTATCTGTAGCATTCGACTCCATAAGTAATATCTTGTTTTAATGATTTGTAGGATTGCATAAATTCCAAAGTTAGCCAGTTTGAGTAGCCCATTAATCTAAGAGTATTTGCAATTGAAGTGTGCTCCCATCTTTTGTTTGAGGGGGGAAATAACAGAGGGTCGTTTATGTGAATATGACCTATTAGATGGATATATTTTTCTATGATTTTATTAAAATCTTCTTTGTTAGATATTAAGGTTCCAGTGTCTAATAATAGTTTAAAGTTGGAGTGTTGAACGGTTTCTATAAGTTGTATACATTCCTTAGTGTTATTAATAAAGTCGCAGTTATATAAAGTAGAAACAGGTTCTATGCAAACAATTACATTAACTAACTTTGCATACTCCGATAATTCACGAAATAAGGAGGATGCGATAGATATTGCTTTACTCAGAGGAAGGTTTCCTTTTAATCTATTATTTGGCGATCCAAATGAGATAGACCTTCCACCTAAGTCTACGCACAAGTCTGTCATTTTTTTCAAGTGATCTAAAAGATTTTTTCGGGTTTTAAAACTACCAAATAACTGTAGCTCAGGCTTACCATATAATAAGGATTGTAAGGCGATAACTTGGAGACCGTTGCTAGATACTAAATGTTTAAATGTTTCTATTTCTTTTTTTGAAGTATTTTGAGGTTTTTCCCAGATTAGTGAGGGAGCTATTTCCAAACCATCGATATCATTATCTTTCAACAAACCTAAAACATCTCTAATCGAATGATTCTTAAAAGCAAGATTTGAGATCGCAAATCTCTTCATTTAATTTTATCTCATCAGGATTTGATTTTTATTAGAACTAAGACGTTTTTCAACGAAACCTAAGGTCAAAACACAAAACAGATTCTTAATTGGGTCTTTCTTTGAGCTAATATTTGAAGGGTTGCTCAAAAAATAATGGTAATCAAAAAATTAGTCAATACTTCCATTTCTATTGACTCAGGTGTTAGCGTAACTCAAAAAAATACCCAAGGGAAAGCAGACTGCCCTTACATGCGACGCATTTTTTCTTCCCTTTAAATTGATGCAGCGAAGAAGATACTTGTTGTAGGGGTGGTATTGTTTCCCAACTATGTTTAAAACAGTTTTAGCTTTAAACCATCCCCACTGAAGTGTGATGATTTTCTTTTTGATGATCAGTAGACATTTGTAACTGAGGGAGATTATTATTTCCAAAGTGATCGATGTAAAGATAAACGTACTCGCGAACGCAGGTGCGTAGGTCCCATTTTGAATCGTGGTTGCGTTCAAACTCTTCAAATACATTCAAGGCTTCTTGAATATTCAGACCTTCTTTCAAGGTGAAATAGTAATCCATTGCAAGGTCCCATTCTGGGTTTTTATAATAACTAACTCCATATTTTTCAGGTTCAAATGCGACGGGCGAATACTTTCCAAGTACATAAGTCATAAAACCTAGGGAGTGGACGTGTTCTCGGTTTTTAAGCACAAAACGCTTACTATCTTCAGCTTCTTCCCTTGTTTCACCAGGAAACCCGAAAAATCCCATGATATGGTTCCATATTCCGGCTTCAGAGGACATGCGTAAATTGGTTTCAATAGCATCAAGTTTAGTTGCTTTATCCATGAGTTTGAGAACCCGTTGATTTCCTGACTCAAAACCAAAATGTAGGTAACGGCACCCTGATGCGTGAGCATCTTTCCAAACCTGTTCATCTAGTAAAGTTTCTTCGAAACGCATGTGTGTAGTCCATACAATATCTAGTTTTTCCTCGACTATACGTTGGGATAATTTACGGAATAGGGCTGGAGGGTAGGACTCGTCAGTGAAATGAAAGTAGCGAGTATTATATTTATTTTGAAGAAACCGGATTTCATCAATAATTTGATCGACCTGCATAGTACGGAAACCCTCGACATAACCTTGGAAATGATCACAGAAAGTACATCTTCCCCAATAACAACCGCGAGTAGCAAGAAAGGGTAGAATGAGTTTTGGAACAAAGTATTTTTCTAGAGCTAATCCATCAAAGTCTGGTGGAGGCAGTTTTGAAAGGTCTTCTGAACAGACATCCTTGTTGGTATGAATTTCGTGTTTATCTCGATATATGAGATTAGGGAGTCCCGACAAAGGTTTAGCATTTTCTACCGCATCGACTAATTGTAAATAAGCATTTTCTCCCTCATATAGAACAGCGGAATCAATGTACCCGAATAATTTATCCTGTGTTTTTAATTCGTCTCTAATTCTGGTGACAATGTTTCCGCCAATGGTTATATGCACGTCAGGAAAGTCTTCTTTGATCATCTTGGAAAAGGTGAATGTGGGGATAATTTGTTTTTGTTGGACAATAGAGATCCCGACCATTCCAGGCCTTTCCTTTTTCATTACCGGGTCAATCAATTGGCTATAAACATCACGATAGACATTGATTTGATCATCGTCCAGAGCTTCTAAAATTTCGCTCGACATAAAAGGTTTGTATGCAAGGTCGGTTTCGATTGGAGGAAAACAAATTTGCGCGGGATAGTATCCTAGTGAAATCCGAGCCATTGTTTGATGGAGCGTGTTGGTGGCCCATTCTAACTTATCTATATCATAGAAACTTTCTCCACGTAGAATTCCTTTAGCTTTCTCGGTATCAGAAGCTAATTGGCAAAGGACTTCTGGGGTGCTTTGCATTAGTTGGGCTTTTAAGGTTGATTCTTCTTCATCAAGAGAGCGTTGTTTTTCAACATGGAGAAGGTGGTTAAGTTCTCCAGTTATGCGATGAGATACTTGCTCAAGAAAAGGGCGACTGAAAAACATATCGTACATTTCAACATTTATGTCTTTTTGTATCACTTCATGGCCAGCTGGACGCAAAACGGAAGTCAAAGCCGGAAGACTCAAATATGGCTCAGACGGTAACCAATCAGGTGGAAATAAAAGTAATATTTTCATGACGGTTTAATCATTATAAATGTGTTTGTCTAAAAATTTCAATTAAGAGCATTTGCTAATCGAGGCATCTCAAAAAAAAAGAATAACATTCTTAATCTCAGACTTTACACAATACTTCGTCTTCTTTCTTTTCTGGAGGGCCATTTCCACTGAGCCCTTCCTTACCGTACCTATCAAGATAGAGTAAAAAATGCTCTCTTGGCAAGGTCCCCCATATTCGAAGTGAAGGAAACTTCTCTTCTGCCATACTAATACATTTATTATTCATTTCCACCGCTTCTTCACGCGACATTCCAGAAGAAGCCTCGAAGTCTAGATTCATAGCAATGTTTGAGTCAGGATTTTGTATGATTTTTGTAATAGAAAACTTTTCTGGATATTGGTAGCAACTTGAGTCTCTATTTAAAAGAAATACTCCTGGCCCAAATGAATGGATACTATCTAGATTCTTTTCTAGAAAAGTGATGGTGTCTTGTGCTTCATCACGGGTTTCTGTAGGAAATCCAAAGAACATGAATGAATGGTTCCAGATTCCAGCCTTATGACTTTTCTCAAGCACTTCACGCTCGGTTTTTTGATCGGTCCCTTTGTCGATCAGCGAAAGAACTCGGTCGTTAGCACTTTCCAATCCATACATAAGGAAAATAAACCCCGCCTGTTTCATTTTTTTAAACAGCTCTTTATCCATTACTTTTTCAAACTTAAGAAGGGCAAGTGATTTAATATCTACATCACGTTTAAGAATTTCTTCTGACACATCATTCAAGGAATGAGGAGATACTGCTTCGTCCGAGAAGGTAAAGTACTTTGTTTTGTATTTTTCGGCTAAACTTTCCAATTCATCAACCATCTGCTCGGTACGTTGTTTGCCATATCGGTGCCCATAAATGAAGCTATGTGTGCAAAATGTGCATTTACCCCAATAACACCCTCTGCTTTGAAGAACTGGCAGAATGGGATAAGGCGAAAGATAAAGATCCATGGGTAAGCCATCAAAAGTTGGCGG
>CAZOYP010000027.1:0-28846 GCA_964584125.1 uncultured Nitrospinaceae bacterium
CTCTTTTCGATGTCAAGGGAAATACTGTTCTTCTCAGCAAGCAAATCATTATAGATTAAATATTAAAAAATCTTAAATAGTAGTGATGTTTTAAACAGTCCACTAAATTTGTACAAATAAAATCATAAAAATAATTAAATTTTTGGAATTATTTTTCAATAAAAAAACCATTTTTTTCCTGTACATAAAAGTGATTGCAGATTATTCTGGACGTTATTTAGGCTAAGAAAAATAGTTTTAAATATTATTTGTTTAAACTAAATTGGGTATTTTTTAATAACTAAATTTTTACGGAGTTTTGTTTTTATGAAAAAGATTTCAACCAAATGGCTTTTGTTAGCTGCAGTGCTTTTCATTCTTAGTGCATCCACAGCCCATGCTGGAGGTGCAGTAGTAATCACAGAACCAGGGACGGGTACTACGGTTTCAAGTCCTGTGAAGGTATGTATGGCTGTAGATGAGGTAGAAGTCCAACCCGCGAAAAAGGGAGTTAATCCTGGTAAAGGTCACCACCACCTTCTAATTGACGTCGATCTTCCCACCGATCTGAGTCAAAAAATAGGTAAAGACGCCAACCACGTTCACATGGGTGATGGTTCAACCTGCAAAGAGTTAAAACTCAGTTCTGGCAAACATGTAATTCGAGCTCTTTTTGCTAATGGTGGCCACGTTCCTTACAATCCTGCTATCACATCAACGGTGATTGTTACTGTAAAATAAAGCACTTTAGAATATCTCAGCCTCCCCTATTCGGGGAGGCATTTTTTTTATCTAATCCTATTTTTATCTCCTATATTTTTGCACGAAGCTGAAATTCATTGGATCAAAATCTAAAATACCTATACCATTAAGAGTATCCCTTTGCTAATTGTTCATATAAGTTCATTTTTACTAGATTATGTCCTACTTAAAAATTAAAAAAATTCTGGTACCGTTTTTAGTCTTCTGGTCAATATTGGCTATTTTTGCCT
This sequence comes from uncultured Nitrospinaceae bacterium, assembly GCA_964584125.1. Classification (GTDB taxonomy): domain Bacteria; phylum Nitrospinota; class Nitrospinia; order Nitrospinales; family VA-1; genus Nitromaritima. The sequence continues at coordinate 972 of CAZOYP010000027.1, forward strand.
ATTCCGTTCAGGCTAGCGCAGTCAATAAAAGTGCGATTGTCCTTCTAGTTGCAAAAGATTCCGCCGGAGAAATACTTGGAACTGGAACAGGGTTTATCGTTAGACCTGAAGGCACTCTTGTCACTAACTATCATGTGCTTCTAGATGCTAAAACCATTGAAGCTATCACGTTTACCGGTGACAGATTCCCTATAAAAGAGATTTTAAAAGTTGACCGAGCTAAGGACTTTGCCCTTTTGCAATTGCCTGAGGGTATCTATTCAACTTTAGAAATTGGTGACTCTGATACGCTGAAAAACTTTGATTTCTTAAGTGCGCTTGGATTTTTATCAGAGAACATTAACTCTCTAGAAAGTCTCTTAGATTCGAATAAAAAAAGTAGCCCGAAAGAAAAGGTTCTGCAAACCTTTGGCTTCGTCTTAGGCGTCCATCCGCAAGCCCAACCAGACTTCCCTTTTATTTATACAACCGCTTCATTTGGACCTGGATTCAGTGGTGGTCCAGTTGTAGACCAAGAGAACCGTGTAATAGCTATTGCCACGGTAGAAGGTAAGTCAATCAACCTAGCAGTACCCATTAACTTCATAAAACCGTTTTTGGATACCAAAGCAAGAATATCTCTGGATGACCTTTTAGAAGAAGATAAAACTTCCAAGGAAGCTCATTACTACAGAGGAAACTATTATCTATATGTAAAAGGTGACGCTGATCGCGCGACAATAGAGTTCCAATCAGCCCTCAAGTTGGACGATAGCTTTGTACTAGCTCACTATGATTTAGGGGCCGCATATCAAAGTCAAGGACTCACTGAGAGAGCTATTGCAGAGTATCAAAAAGCAACCTCCCTCAACCCTTCTTTTCCTGAGGGCAATTCGAATCTAGGCGGATATTATTTCCGCATGCAAAAATATAGTGAGGCAGTTAAACACTTCAGACAAGCTATCAAGGCATACCCAAACTTCATTCAGGCGCATTCAAATCTAGGGGCAGTTCTTAATAAATTAAATCGATCAGAAGAAGCTATTCCCCATCTTAAAAAAGCTATTCAACTCGACCCTGAATTTGGTATTGCTTATTTCAATCTAGGAAATGCACATATCAACCAAGACAATCTCGATGAGGCCCGAAAGGCTTATAGTCAAGCACTTAGCAAAGGAATAAATTTCTTATCCCTGCACTGGAACCTACATGATGTGTATACTCGCCAAGGAGAAAAGTTAAAAGCAAAACAAGAATTAGAAATCATTCTTGAAATTGAACCAGAAAATCTGAAGGCAAAGAAAAAGATGGAAAAGTTTTCACGTTAAAAACAATTATTACACTATCACCATTCTGACAAGACCCCTACCAGAACTGAAAAAACAGCACTAAGACTTTTAGGCGAACATTTATCTAACGTGTCTGAGAGTTTGTGCCAGTGTGGGTAATCAAAATCAATCAACACTACAGAAGGGATACCCAGTCCAGCAAAAGGAATATGATCGTCCCATATTGTATATTTAGTTTTTTCATTAAATTGAAAAATATTTTTACGCTTGGCCACGTTATAAATACGGTCTAAGACTTTTGGGCCACTAGCGATGGAGTTAGTCTCCTTGAAAATCTCAAGGTCTTTATCTCCCACCATGTCAACAATAATTACTGCTAAGGGCCATCTATCTCGGGAATTTTTTCTAAGGTATTTAGCATGATGCTTAGAACCAAGGAACATTTTACCGGTACCACTTTGACCAAAATCTTCACCGTCAAAAAACATAAGCCGAATTGGTTGTCTTACAGGGTGCTCTTTCAAATATTGAGCAAGCCCTAAAAGTATCGATGTCCCCGAACCTCCATCATTAGCCCCTATAATGGGATAGGAACTTAATGTAGGATCGGATTCTTGATCTGCGAAGGGACGAGTATCAAAATGGGCACCAAGTAAAATGGGCTTTTCCCCATTACTTTTACCATTACCATGATAAACAAATTCAATATTAACCATCTGCCTTTCTTCACCACCATGTTCCTTAATAATGAATGGATACTCTAAAACCTCATCTGCAAAATCTGCTCCTACACGCCTAATTAATTGTAGTGTCTTACCGTATCCTTTTGTTCCAACATAACGCGGACCTAGGCCTGACAACCCCTCCAAATAATTCCAGACGATTCTAGAGTACCTTTCCTTAGCATAAGACTTAGCATTTGCCTGCTCGGGAAATCCCAATAAAAGAACCGCTAGCCCCCAGAAGTATAGACAAATAAAGATATTGCTGGCTTTACTCAAGAATTACCCTTTCAACAAATTTAAGAGTTTGAATTTAAATTGCTTAAGTGACTTAAGTTTACCACCCTGAAAACCTTGACAAACTCCTATTTTACCAGTAATTTTGTATAGCTTTGGGCGTATAGAAAAAAATGAAAGTCTTTTTTAAAAAGGTCTTAAGTTATTTGGTTAACATCCGATAGATTAAACAGCATGTGGGCTTTGAAGTAAGCTGTGGAGGCGAAGGCCCTAGCAAAAAGAATAAACTCAAAAACTTCAATAGATTATAAAAATCAGGTACTTGTTATGGAAATTCCTGGAAGCGATTTTAAGATTAAAGGTAAGGTAATTCAGGATCGCGTGAAGGTCACATCGAAAGAATCTGCGAAAACAGGTATTTCTGGAGGTACGGCCGGGACTCAAGGGAGTGAGAATATCGCTCTGTCTGCTAAGGCTAAAGATATCCAAAAATCTCATGAAGCAGTAAAAAACTCTTCTGATATTCGAGTCGATAAAGTCGATAAAATCAAAGCTGCAATCGCTGATGGAAGCTTTCATGTAGATAGCCATGAATTAGCCGAAAAAATTCTAAAAGACGTCATAACTGAATCTAAATTTATCGAATAACTTAAATTTGGACAACTTGAAGTATTCTGAATACCTTTAAAGGTTAGTATTACTCCTTACGCTACCTCGCTTGCACCCTGCCCCAGCTAAGAACTCTAAATCCTCTGCCAAAACGTTTTTAAAAATAGAGCGTTTTTGTCAATGCTAATTTTCAGATTCAGTACTTGTGGCACAAGAAGAAATAAATTTATTAAGGCGTGTAATTAAATCGTTCACATCCATACCATGCATCAATGCGCCATTTTCGAGCGTATCAAATTTAACAGCAAAACAAGTACTACAGCTCATCTGAAGATCATTGAAAAATTTTTTTGTTTCTGGATAGTGGGTAATGATTTGATCAATAGTCGTTTTTTTTGTAATTACCATATTTCACCTAAAATCACTTGCCCCAATACATCCTGTATGCTAGCATCGACTCCCTGTCGAAACAATTGCTTTTGCGTAACTACGGAGAAAATAAATGGCTCAGAGATGTGATGTGTGCGACAAAGGACCTCTTTTTGGAAATAATGTTAGTCACGCAAATAATAAAACCCGACGTCGATGGAACCCGAATCTTAAAAGAATCAAGGGACGATATCAAGGTTCAATAAAAAACATGAAAGTCTGCACGAGATGCCTAAAGGCCGGAAAAGTGGTTAAGGTAATTTGATTGTCCCTTCTTAAACTTCGTAATCGTCTCTTCTCTTTCTTTTTTTGCCCATACCATAGTCCTTGGTCCGGTTCACTTGGATAACTCCAGGTACTTTAGCAACCTCCGAAAACATTCGATTTAAATGATCAAGGTCATTGATTTCAATAAAAAAATCGAAATGAGCCCTTTGGTTGGATTCTTGACGTACATTAGCAAGTGTAATATTAATATCGCATGAAGCTAATATCTGAGTTATTTCTGCCAATTGGCCAGGCTTGTCATCAGCTATTATTGAAATACGAACTGAGTGCATTGCCTTGACCTCGTCACCCCAAAGAACATCAACGAATCTTTCAGACTCGTTCCCCAATGATTGAAGGTTTCTGCAATCAATGTGATGTACAGTTACCCCTCGCCCACGGGTGATATAACCTATAATGGGGTCCCCTGGAACTGGGTTACAGCACTTACCCACTCGCAAAAAGACATCATCATTAAAACATTTCAGATTGATGGCTCCTGCAAGGCTAGAAGTTTTCTCCTTTGACTTTACTCGTTCTGATTCTTTTCGCTGCCTTTCCTCTATTTTTTCTCTGGGCAAAATTTTCTCAACAAACTGATGAGTTGAAACCTTCCCCAAACCAATACTTCTTAATAAGCTCTCAAAGTTTGAGAACCCGCTTGCACGGAGCGTTTCGTCGAAAACCTTTCCTTTTAAAAATTCTGAGGGATCAACCTCATACTCTTCCAAACTCTTATGCAACAAAGTTGTTCCCAGACCAAGACTTTTTTCTTTTTCAATAGAATTAATAAAATTTAAAATTTTGCTACGAGCCTTAGATGTTTTTACAAACGAAAGCCAGTTTCGATTAGGTTTCTGAGTTTTGGCAGTCTTTACTTCAACTCTATCCCCATTCTTCAATTCATACCGCAATGAAACTATTTTCCCATTGACCTTAGCTACGGAGCAATGGTTCCCAATATCCGTATGAACAGCATAAGCAAAATCGACCGGAGTAGACCCACGTTGCAATGGAATAACTCGGCCTTCTGGTGTAAAAACATATACTTCATTTGAAAACAAATCTACTTTGAAGGAATTTATGAATTCTTTCGGGTTCTTAAGATCTTTTTGAGTTTCCAAGAGATGGCGTACCCAAGTCAACTGGTCCGTCATCGATTGGTTTTTAATTTTTTTTCCTTCTTTGTACTGCCAGTGAGCAGCAATTCCTTCCTCACAAACCTTATGCATTACTTCAGTTCTAATCTGCACTTCCACACGCTCCCCTTCAGGTCCAATTACTGCTGTATGAAGAGATTGATATAGGTTTGGTTTAGGCATCGCGATATAATCTTTAAAACGACCTGGGATAGGCTTCCATAGTGAGTGGACTTGCCCCAATACTGAATAGCAATCTTTTATGGAGGTTGTTAGTATCCGTAACCCTGTGAGATCATATAAGTCTTTGAACCCGATTTCTTGTTGTTGCATTTTTTTGTATATACCGTATAAATGTTTGGAGCGCCCAAATACCTTCCCGGAAATTCCTGATGCCAACAACTCGTCCTGCAAAATAGCCCGAACTTTCTCAACATAGACCTCTCGTAAGTTCTGACCACTTGCTAGTTCGACACGAATAGATTGATGCTCATCAGGCATCATATACATAAAGGCGCCGTCTTCTAACTCATCTTTCATCCACCCAATGCCCAAACGATTAGCGATGGGAACAAATATATCCATAGTTTCTCGCGCAATACGTTGTTGAGCATCAGGGGTAAGGGATCCGAGCGTTTTAATATTATGTGCTCTATCGGCAAGTTTAATTAACACCACGCGAATATCTTCCGACATAGCGAGAATCATCTTTCTATAATTTTCGGCTTGGCTTTCTTCTTTACTAGAAAACTGAATTTGACTGATTTTGGTAACACCCTCTACCAAATTGTAGATTTCATCACCAAAAAAACTTCGGAGTTCTTCAGCAGTTAGGAGAGTATCTTCAATCGTATCATGCAATAAACCAGCAGCAATGGTCTGCTCGTCCATTTTTAAACGGGTAAGGTTAAAAGCAACCTCAAGAGGGTGGTATATATAAGCAGCGCCCGAGCGGCGGTTTTGATTTAGGTGAGCCTTGGCTGAATAAACGTAGGCGCCCCAAATTACATCTAAATCTGCATTGGGATTATAACTTGTTACCGCGTCAGCTATATCTGCCAAATTCATAAAATAAACCCGTTTTTACATTCCTACACATCCCCACATAGTATAAACCGCACAGACACACACTAATCAACTGTTTTTAATAGCTTTGCGTTAATTTAAGAATATAACCCTGATACATGCATGTCAAATTTACTTTTGTTAAACAGCCTTTTGTAAGTAAAGTATGTTTGTTTAGCTTATAACCTAATTACATAAGTAAAACTTAGTAACTCTAAAGAATAAGTTCCCAAAGAATATACTTAAACTCCTTACATAGATTGCATTTAACCCAGCAAACTCATGAGTGGCAAACCAGCATTAAAAAAACCGCTTTCTCTCAATGATCCACTTCAGTTCATCAAGGGTGTCGGACCTAAAAGGGCAGACCTTCTTAAAAAACTCAATCTAAAAACAGTCTCTGACGCTCTTTTTTATCTCCCGTTTCGTTATGACGACCGAAGTCAGGTAAAAAAAATTATCGAACTTACTCCCAATGAAACCTTTTCATTTGTTGGTGAAGTTGTTGATGCCGCTGTAATTCGCATCGGACGTCGCAGAAAAATATTCGAGGCCTTAGTGCAAGACGATAGTGGATTTGTGCGAGCCAAATGGTTTCAATTCAATGAAAGTTATATGACAGAAAAAATAAAAGCGGGAAGAAAGTTTATCTTTTCTGGGAAACCCACGCACAATAAACGTAGCGGTGGGCTCGAAATAATCCATCCAGATACTGAAAGTCAATCAGATGAAAGCGCAAACTCTCTAGAAATAGGCTGTATAGTTCCTGTCTATTACTCGACCGATGGTTTACACCTCAAATCATTAAGAGCAATCATGAAGAATGTAGTGAATGACTATAAAAATCTCTTAGAGGAGTTTCTCCCAGAAAAAATAATACAACGTTATAAATTCCCTAATAGGAGCGAAGCCATTCAAAGGGCGCATTTCCCTCCTAATGATGCCTCGGTCAAACTTCTAGAAAGTTTCCAAGATCCATCTCAAGCAAGGTTGATCTTTGAGGAGTTTTTTCTACTCCAACTAGCTTTAGCATTTAAAAAACAAAACCTGAAGATCGAAGAGTGTGGGCAACCATTTAAAACTCGCGGCAAAACTATCCAAAAATTTATCAAACTCTTAAAATTTGATTTAACCCAAGCTCAAAAAAAGGTGCTTGGAGAAATCATGAATTATTTGGAAAAAAAAGAACCCATGAACTTATTGCTACAAGGTGATGTGGGGAGTGGAAAAACGGTAGTCGCTCTAATCGCCTTACTCACGGGCGTAGATAATGGCTGCCAAGTTGCTCTCATGGCTCCAACCGAGCTCTTAGCCGAACAACATTTCCTAAGTATTGGTCCATTTTGTGAAGCTTTAAATATAACCATCGAACTTGTCACTAGCTCTGGATCCACTAAAGAAAAATCTCTCATACTGAAAAATATTGAAGATGGAACTACTAAAGTTATTGTCGGAACTCACGCACTTATTCAAAAAAAAATAGCATTTTCAAACCTAGGTCTCATTGTTGTTGACGAACAACATCGATTCGGAGTACTACAAAGAGAAGCCCTGAGCAAGAAAGGCTTAACACCTCATGTTCTTATTATGACCGCAACACCTATTCCACGCTCTCTTGCACTTACGCTTTATGGTGACATGAATGTCTCTTTCTTAGATGAGTTTCCACCTGGTCGAATGCCCATTGAGACAAAGTTATTCTATGAAAACACAAGGGACGCAGCATACGCTTTGTTAGAAAAAGAAATTAAATTAGGTCGCCAAGCCTATGTAGTTTGCCCAATTATTGAAAAATCAGAGTCCACAGATTTAAAAGCAGCAATTAATGTTAGCGATGAGTTAAAGAATAAAAAACTGTCCAACTTTAAAGTTCAGCTTATTCATGGAAAACTTAAAAAAGAAGAGCGCCAAAAAATCATGGCTGAATTCAAACGTGGTGCTATAGATGTTCTAGTCGCAACAACTGTCATTGAAGTGGGTATCGATGTCCCTAACGCGACCGTTATGCTAATTGAACATTCTGAAAGATTCGGTCTCGCTCAACTCCATCAATTGCGAGGAAGAGTAGGACGCGGAAAGCATGCATCAAAATGTCTCCTTATAGCTAGTCATGCATTAACCAATGACGGTAAAGCCAGGTTAAACGCTATTGTCAAATCACGAGATGGATTCTCAATTGCTGAAGAAGATTTACGCATACGAGGTCCAGGAGACTTTACAGGTACCCGTCAATCGGGAATACCATTGCTAAGAGCTGGCAATATATTACGTGATATAAAACTTCTCGAACTATCGAGGACTGAGGCAATCGAACTTATCGAAAAGGATCCTAAGTTAGAGGCGTCAGATCATTTAAAGCTAAAAGATGCTCTTCATAAAACTTTTAAAGATCAAATAAACCTGATGAAAGTTATCTAAAAAACTGTCTTTCGTACGGGACAATAAAAATCAAAGATATCCTTTAACGCAGGTCTCTAAAAAAATAAAAACTTGTACCGTGATAATTATTTTAAAAAACTTCTTTGTACTATGAGTTTGACCACTAGATTGAAATCTAACCCAAAGGTATTCTGGGAAATAACACTTCTCGGCTGCATGTATGGAGCATATGCAGTACTTAATATCTGCAGGACAACAGTTGTACTATCAAGCCCTGCAATGCTAGAGGATCCAGAACTAGAACTTAATAAAACCATGTGGGGAGCAATCTTGGGCTGGGGAACTGCTGGAACATTAGTTGGGAAACTTACAACAGGAATTATGGCTGACCGACTTGGAGGACGTAAAGTATTTTTTATTTCTATTGGCTTATGCATGTTAGCTACTGCAATGTTTGGCATGATGTCAAAAGTTTTTTTCTTTTCTATCGCGTTTTTTATTGCAATGTTTGCAAAGTCAGCTGGCTGGCCCTCTATGGCAAACCTTATCAGGAGTTGGTATCCAAAGTTTTGGCGAGGAAGAATCTGGGGCATTCTTTCCTCCAGCTCAATGTCAAGTTCTCTTTTCACATCACTTGTAATGGGGAGTTTACTTCTTGCGATGTCTTGGCGCTGGGTAATAGCCTCATCTATACCAATAGCAGGAATATTTACCATATTACTATTTTTCTACCTCAAGCAATCTCCTACTGATGTTGGGTTGACAGCTATGCCATCTGTGGACGGAGATGACAATAGTGCTAACCCCAACAAAAACCACCATCTTGACAATGCAACCCTAGGAGAAGCGCTTACAAGTTTCATAAAAAGCATTAGATTCTGGTTAATCTGCATCAGCATAATGTCTTTGACCATTCTCATGGCTTTTCAGAGCTTTTTACCTCTTTACCTGAAGGAAATGTTTAATCTCTCGGCAGGAAAAGCAGGCATCGCTTCATCTGTTTTCCCATTGGGTTCTATGTTTTCTGTACTCATAGGAGGTTTTATTTTTGACAAACTTACAAAGATAAGACGTATATTTGTTCTCGGTGGTATGATGACTTTAGCAACTGGATGTATTATTACCTTGTTATTATTACCAAAGTCTAACCTTCAAGAAACTAGTTTGCTTTGGATCGCCTTGACCGCAATCATGGTTTTCGGTTTGATGATTGCACCCTGCTATTTAATTCCAATGAGTGTATTTTCGTTAGATTTTGGCGGTAAACATTGTGGAGTTCTTATTGGCATAATAGATGCTGCTGGGTACCTGGCTTCGATGATATTTGAGTTTTTAGGAGGTGCTATTGCTGACCAAGTTAATGGTTGGCAGGAATTTCTTCGAATTATATTAAATGTTTCAATTAGTGGAACAATATCTCTTATTATTTTCCTTGTCATTGACCACCTTTCCCTTTCCAAGTTAAAAAAATCATCTAAAAATACTATACCCATATAAAATTTATGCAGAAAAGCCATACAAATCTTTCACCTAATAGGGCCAATTCTTTAAAAGGTTATGAAATAAATACTGCCGATAAAACTCTCATTATGGTATTACTTTTTTTTAATATTTGGCTTTTTACAAACTGGAGAACAGCATTTAGCGCGGGTGACTGGGTTGAAATCACCGTTAACCAAAAAGAAGCAATTCGTTTGCCGCTTGGCAAAGATCAAACCACGCATGTAAAAGGGCCTCTCGGTCTAACGGAAATTGAAATCAAAAAAGGACAGGCTCGCATCGTTCGTTCACCATGCAAAAATAAAGTCTGTATAAAGTCTGGGTACATTCGCTACGCTGATAGGCTTGCCGCATGTATCCCAAATCGTGTCATAGTTCGAATCGTTGGGGAAAACCATCGTGGCGTCGACGCCGTTGTAGGTTAATGTATTACCACACAACATAGAAACTACTTCCAACAAAAACGAAGGGGAACAAATTCCATATAAGCCTAATGAAACAAACAATATTTTTCTTTATTTGCTTTTCTTATTTATTTATTTCTTCCCCTCTATTCGCATCTAATCACCTAATCCATCATGAGTTAACAGTAACTCTTAACACTGAACAAATTAATGCAAGTATTCATGATATTGTCACAATTCCACAAAATGTCATCCAATCTAGTTCTAGTTTCAGCTTAAGCAAAAATTCAAAAATAAAACAAGTTACGTTTAATGGAGAAATTATCTCACCTGCAGTCTCTGGTGATGGTCTTTTAAAATTCTATCTCCCAAAACAAGAAGTAGTAGGTGTTATGGATTCATCTAAACTAGTATGCACCTACGATTTCCCTATGAAAACTGACAACAAGATGGAAACTTTATTCATTTCAGGAGAAGATTTTTTCTACCCACAACCAGAAATTAAAGACAAAACAGAATTTAAAATCACCTTTCAAATTAAGATCCAAACACCCTCAAGCATAAAAGCAATAAGCCAGGGAGAAAAGTTAAAAGATACGACAAACAATGGAATTAGAACAACTATATGGAAAGAAAATAAACCGCAAGAAGAAATCTTAATCGTAGCTGATCATTATCACGAGTTTTCAAACCATCATGGCTCTATTACACTACATGCCTACCTTCGTAGTTCTGACGAAACGTTAGCCAATAGATATTTTGAAGCAACTAAATCCTATATCGACTTATACTCCAAACTAATTGCACCATACCCGTACAAAAAATTTGCTTTGGTGGAAAACTCACGACAAACCGGGTATGGAATGCCATCTTTCACACTGCTCGGATCACGAATTATTCGTTTCCCATTCATCCTAAACACCTCCTACCCTCATGAAATTTTACATAATTGGTTTGGCAATGGAGTGTACATTCACCCTAATTCAGGTAATTGGGCAGAAGGACTAACCACCTATCTTGCAGACCACCTGCTACTTGAGCAAACCGGCAAGGGCAAACAGTACAGATTTCAAGAACTAATGAAGTACTCAAGTTACGTCAATGAAACAAATGATTTCCCTTTAGAAAAGTTTAAGGAACGCAGCGGCATGGCGTCACAAGCGATAGGTTACGGAAAAATGTTAATGTTTTTTCACATGCTTCGCCTTAAGGTAGGCGATGCTAGTTTTCTTAAGGCTCTACGAGATTTTTATAAAAAAAACCTGTTTCGCTATGCCGGATTCAGAGAAATACAGACTTCGTTTGAAGATGTAAGCGGAATTGATTTGAAAAGCTTTTTCAACCAATGGATATCACGTAAGGGAGCTCCCACACTAAAGCTTCTATCTACATCAAAGACTAAGCAAAACGGAAAATATCTACTAAAGCTGGAAACCAGGCAGGCACAATCCGAACAAGCGTTTAAATTCAAACTTCCTGTCGCCGTGTGGTTGACAGACAAACAAAAACCCAAGATTAAAAATATAACCATCACGAAGAAGAAACAAGTATCACTTTTTTCTTTCGATAAAAAACCTCTCAAGGTTATGCTTGATCCTAATTATGAAGTGTTTCGTCGCTTAAACCCAAAAGAAGTACCACCTAATTTTGGAAAAGCTTATGGGGCAGAAAAAAAAACAATCTCACTTCCAGAAATTAATAATTCGAATGAACTAATCAGCGGCTACAAACTTTTTTACAAGTCAATAGAATCCATACCCAGCCCGCCGCATATTAATTTTAAGGACAACTCTCGGGATATGAAAGCAACTAGCAATCTATGGGCATTTGGAAAAAACAATAAATTTTCTGAGGAAATTAGCGCTCAGCTAAACCGGTACGACGTGAAAGTCGACGACAAGGGAATAGCTCTCGATGGGAGCTATTTTAATTGGGAAAACCACAGCTTCGTGTTTGCACTCACTCATCAAAACTCTGACAAGAGGCAAATAGTTTGGCTTATCACACCATCAAAAAAGACTATTACCGGATTAATTCGAAAATTACCTCATTACGGCAAATATGGGTATCTTGTGTTCAAGGGAAACGAACCTAAAAACGTAGCTAAGGGCATATGGCCCTCTAATCCAATGGGGCTTAGTCATACATTCTCAAAAGGCATCTACCCTTTACCATCACAAGAGCCTTTAGTTAAAAAAAATCTAGAATAAGATAATATTTTGGTATCATTATCGATCTTTCAAACAGCTATTTGAAGTTTTAATAATTAGTAGGTTTTTCTCTTAATTTTATACGAAAAAGCGCTTACAAAAAGAGCTGGATGGCTAATCCACTTCCTTCAAACCGCCTCCAGCTCTTAAAACATACAATTTTTCTTTAGATTGGCAAGTTTGTTAGGCATGAATATAAACAAGAATACTTTTACCTAATAGCTGAGAAAAGCTGTGCTCTACCCAACAAAAAATAAAACTTTTATCTACGCCTTGCTAGCAGCAGTGGTAGCCTCAGGGCTACTATTATTAGACATAGCTATTCCTCTTGGAGTAGCCGATGGCATACTTTACATCGCTCTAGTTCTAATAGCTTTCTTTACGAAAAATAAGAACTTCATATACATCAGTGCTGCTACAGGAACCTTACTAACGATAGCTGGTTTTTTTATATCTCCGCCTGGAGGTGAACTTTGGCAGGTTCTTGCAAACCGATTCCTTACTATACTAGCGATCTGGGTGATTGCGATACTATGCATTTCGCAACGCGGGCATTCTGAAAAGATGGAAGAGGTTCGGAATAATCTTGAAAAAAATGTTCAGCAACGAACCGCTGACCTTAACAAATCCAAAGCCGAGCTTGAAAGAGAATCAGCCTATGTCCAACTTCATAAAGACGTTGCTATCGCTGCCAATGAAACTATAGGATTGGAAGACACTCTAAAAAAATGCCTTAAAAAAGTCTGCGCTCATGCAAACTGGCCTGTTGGTCACGTGTATCTACTTTCAAGCCAAAACTCAAACTGGCTAGAGACTGCGAAGGTGTGGTTTATGGAAAACCCTAGTCGCTTTGATACTTTTCGAAAAATTTCCGAAGCGACTCCATTTGGGCCGGGCATGGGTCTTCCCGGTCGAGTCCTTGTAAGTAAAAAACCTGAGTGGATTATAGATGTAACCAAAGACACTAACTTTCCAAGAGCAAAGTTAGCAGAAAACATAGGAGTCAAAGCGGGGTTCGCATTTCCGTTATTAATAGGCAAGCGAGTTGTAGGCGTTATGGAATTTTTCTCTGCTGAAGCTGCGGAACCAAATAGAGATATGATGAAAGTTATGGCTGAGGTTGGAATCCAACTCGGTCGAGCTGTCGAACGACAGTGGGCAGAGGAAGATGTTCAAAACTCAAATGAACGACTACGCAAGCTATACCAACGACTAGAAATGATTCGAGAAGAGGAACGTACGCGTATCGCCCGAGAAGTTCACGATGAATTAGCGCAAATCCTGAGCACACTCAAACTGGAACTTTCTCTTCTCGATAAAAAAATGGTTAATGACAAAGCACCCTTACGTAATGACACGCAAATGATGCTGGTACTTATCAATAATACGATCCAGACAGTAAAAAGAATCGCCATGGACTTACGGCCCCCCATACTCGATGACCTGGGGCTCGATGAAGCTATTTTGTGGCAAGGGCATGAATTTGAAAAGCGTACAGGTATTCACTTTGACTTTGAAGTTTGCTTTGGTAATGTGGGGCTGGACGTTGATCGCTCAACTGCCATTTTCCGAATTTTTCAAGAAACTTTAACTAATATTCTTCGGCACGCTAAAGCCAAAAACATTAATGTTCGCATGCAAGAAGAAAATGATATGGTTACTGTTAAAATTAAAGATGACGGCATTGGAATAACCCCGAATCAAGTTTCTGATAGCAAGTCACTAGGGCTGCTTGGCATGAGAGAGAGAGCCCGTGCGTGGAATGGTGATGTGGAAATTCAAGGAAAGCAAGATCAAGGAACAACTGTAACTATAAACATTCAGCGGAATTAAACATGAACTCAACCAAAAATAAAACAATCACGGTAATTATTGCAGATGACCACCCCTTGTTTAGGCGCGGACTAAAACATGCCCTTGAAGAAACTAGCGATATTGAAGTAATTGGTGAGTCTAGTAATGGGGATGATCTTCTTTCTCTTGTAAAAGATTGCACACCTGAGATAATTCTTTTAGATATAGCTATGCCAGGAAAAAGCGGTCTCGATTTATTAAAACAACTCAAAAATGAATACCCAAAACTTCCCGTCCTGATCCTCAGCGTGTATCCCGAAGAACAATATGCAGTAAGGTTTCTCAAAGCTGGAGCATCAGGCTATCTTAATAAAGAAAGTGCCGCTGAAAAATTAGCTGAAGCAATTCGGAAAATAGCTGATGGCGGAAAGTATGCTAGTGTTGCAGTCGTAGAAAAACTTGCATTCGATTTTTCTAACTCAGAAAAACCTGCTCATGAAACTTTATCTGATCGTGAGTATCAGGTATTCGGAATGATTGCTATTGGAAAATCGCTCACAGAGATTGGAGTCGAACTTTCCCTTAGCGTAAAAACAATAAGCACACACAGAACGCGCATTCTTGAAAAAATGAAAATGAAAAAAAATGCAGAACTCATTCGCTATGCAATCACTCGAAATCTTCTTTAACTCAGAACATCATTATATTTTTAATTAAACAATCTCCCTCCCCTTTTGCCGGCTGTTTTTTTTATTTTTCCCCATCCGATTAGTTTCTCAAACAGCATTTCAAATTCTTAATTTTTAAGGCCCAATATGTTAGAGTAACCAGCAACTCAAAGTCAAAAAAGGAATCAAGCGTGAAACAACTTTCTGCTATTCGCCTACTCTATTTTTTTATTTTATTTTTTTACTTAATATTTTTAGGCATCCTAGCCCCTGCTTTCGCTGATCAGATTGCTAAAAAAGGTGATAAAGTGTCTATAGAGTATGAAGGCTCCCTTGAAGATGGGACAGTATTCGACAACTCTAAAAGTCATGACAAACCATTTCAGTTTATTGTTGGGTCCGGTCAGGTGATTCCAGGTTTCGACAAAGCAGTTATTGGAATGGAACTTATGGAACAAAAAACATTCACCCTTCAACCAGCTGAAGCCTATGGTGAAATAAACCGGAAACTCACTCATCAAGTGCTCCGCTCTAAACTTCCTCCAAAACCAGAACCCAAAGCAGGAATGGGGCTCATGATGGGCGGAGGACCGGGAGGAACACCACGAATGGCAATGATCACAGAAGTCACAAAAGAATATATTGTCATTGACATGAATCACCCCTTGGCAGGTAAATCGCTCACTTTTGCAATTAAATTAATTAGAATTTCAAATTAAGCCCAACTGTAGATGAAAAAGGAACAAATTTGCATTTCGTTTTATTTCCCCAATATTAATTAAATATATTTTTTTACTCTTAACTTAAGTGTAATCTTTAGCGTCCGAGCAATTATTTTCTGAAAGTTAAAACATGACTACCCCAGTACGAGTTCGTTTTGCCCCCAGCCCAACAGGGTACTTGCATATTGGCGGTGTTCGTACAGCCCTATTTAATTGGCTGTTTGCTCGTCATCATAAAGGGAAATTTATATTAAGAATCGAAGATACCGACGCATCACGCTCTACTGAAGAATCGATTGAAGAAATTTTAGAGTCGATGAAATGGTTAGGTTTGGACTGCGACGAGGGTCCTTTTCGTCAAACTGATCGCCAATCTATATATAAAGAAAAAGTAGATCAACTTATAAGCGAAAATAAAGCTTATCCTTGTTTCTGCACAATGGAAGAACTGGATCAACAACGAAAGGAGGCACAAACCAAAGGCCTCAAACCAAAATATCGTGGCACCTGCCGTAACCGATCAGACCAACCTAAGGGAATCCCTTGTGTCATCCGCTACAAAGCACCCAAAGAGGGCTCGATCACCATCAAAGATTTGCTGCGTGGCAACGTGACTTTTCAAAACGAGGAACTGGATGACCTTATTATTCTGCGATCAGACGGCACACCCACTTATAATTTTGTCGTCGTCGTCGACGATGGTCACATGGGAATCACTCATGTTATTCGAGGTGACGACCACTTATCAAATACTCCCAGACAAGTGTTGCTCTACGATGGGCTTGGGCTTTCTCGCCCACAATTCGCGCATATTTCAATGATTTTGGGTACAGACAAAACTCGGCTCAGCAAACGTCACGGTGCAACTTCGGTGCTTGCCTATCGTAACATGGGCTATCTTCCTAATGCTCTCATCAATTACCTTGCGAGACTTGGCTGGTCTCACGGTGACCAAGAAGTATTCACTCAAGAAGAAATGATCCAGTTTTTTTCGCTAGAAAATGTCAGCACCTCCGCAGCAATATTTAATCCAGACAAGCTTCAATGGTTGAATCAGCAATACATCCAAAATGCTGACTCTATAGACCTTGCCACAAAACTGGAACCTTTTCTGATTAAGGGAGGAATTTTAAGTGATCAACACGGCCTCAGCAGAGAAGATATCGCAAAACCAATCCCATCTCTCAATCAAAGATCTCAAACACTGGTTGAGATGGCACAAAAATCGGCCTTTTATTTTAAAAAAGAGCTTACATTCGAGGAGAAAGCTAGGGATAAGTTTTTAAATAAAGATATCAAACCACACATCGAAAAACTTGTCATCGCTATCAATGACATAGTGATGTTAGAACACGCCCCCCTAGAAAGTCTATTCAAAAAAATAGCGGAAGAAGCTGGGTTTAAGCTTGGGAAACTGGCTCAACCGGTACGCGTAGCGCTGACTGGCAGTAGTGCCAGCCCCGGGATTTATGAGGTTATTTTATTGCTCGGAAAAGCTACAACCCTGAAACGGTTGAATGAAGCCATACGTTTTATAGAAAAAAAAGCCTAACCCAAGCCCTTAAATTAAAAGATGATATTGATCAAAAGCCTCGCCGGTTCTAAGGAGACTTAATCTCCATTTGCTAATAAAAGCGCATGCAAAAAAAATCATAGTTTTTGTTTGACAATACAATATATTGTATATATTTTACTAAAAGGCACTAGATAGAGAAATATTTAGCCCTAATAACTAAATTTTAAGACACCTCACCCAAGTCAAGGATACCTAATGGACAGAGAACGAAACTCTGTAGAATCTCAGCTACGTACACGATGTAGCATTCTAGAATCGCAGGTAGAGACGTTAACAAAACAAAAATCAAAACCACCCCAAAATTCTGTCATAAAGAATGATATTCAACCAATAGAGTGGAAAGAAGTTGCGGGAATAGGAAGATTCCCCGCATAGACAATTAGGTTTTTTAGCACGCCCTCTCATCATAATGATAAAGGAGAGCCTATGGTTAACCCCCAGTACATTGAATATTTAAATACTACCGGAGCAGATATCGGTGTAAAGCCTCAACCTCTCAAACCACCAGATCTACCAGAAAAACTCGACAAAACTCAACTTAAAGCGCATATAGCAAAAGGATTACCCTCTATCGGTACCGCAAGAATTGATGACTTACCGTTTAAAATAAAAACTGACGAATGGGAATGGCAAGAAATCAAAGGCGTAGGGAAATTCCCAAAAAACTACAAACCAGATTTTTTAGATTTCGATTAACATCACCGCTACTTTACTAATCTCTGCCTCTCACCCATAATTGGGCGAGAGGCGGGGTTTTGCTTTTAAATTTAAAGTTAGCAAAAAAAGATTAGAATTTTAGACCTACATCTTATGCACTTAGCGGCTGTCTTTAAATCTACTTTCCTCCACGTTTTCCAGAAAGGAAATATGCGACTCCAGTAAAACCATATCTTTTTTAATTTTGCCAAGTAATATCTTAATGTCAGACTCAGACTTCCCCAACCTTGCCAAGTCTGGGTCTAGTCTCAGTCTCTCCTTTTCCTTAATATCCTCCATGTTGCTAATAATCACACCGATAAACAAGTTGAAAAAAATAAAGGTCGCAAGTAAAACAAAACTTACAAAATAAAACCACCCTAAAAAAGGAAATGCCATCGAACTTTTACACAATTCCTCCATCCCAGAATAGCCATAGTTTTGGCAACCGTATATTGCGGTATACATTATATCTGTCCAATCCTCTAAAGTGGCCACACGAAACAGACTCAGAAGTGAAATATGAAGACTTTCAAAGTGAATAGGATCATTTTCACGAAATAAGAAAGTTCCCAAACATGCATAGATGTAAAATAAAATAAATAATAAAACACCAATATAGCCTAGAGATGGAATACTTTTTAAAAGTGTATTCACGATCAACTTTAACTCTTGGATAGTACCGACAAGCCTTACAACACGTAATACCCTAAGAAGTCTTAATACAATAACGGATTGCCCCTCAAATGGAAGGAAGCAAGCACTAACTATAACAAAGTCAAATGTATTCCATCCATCTTTGAAAAAATCGTGAACTCTTGGTGTAAATGAAATTAGTTTAAGGAAGATTTCAAAAACAAAGAGACCTAAAATAATACTGTCCAAGGAATGTAATATCGTTCCGTATTTATCAGAAATTTTAGGGTATGAATCCAAGCCCACCACCACGCCTGACAAAAGAATTATTCCTATGAAAAACATTTGAAACTGCTTTGACTCAGTAAAAATCTTTAGTTGTTTTTGCATCATGACTCCAAAAATTTCTCTAAAAGTTATGAAGAAATGGCCCAAAGTCTCTCATCTTTTGGGAAAGACCACTCCTCCATTTCTAATTATAAATTTACTTGTTTTGCTTTTTGATTTTTGCCCAAGTATCCCTCAATGTTACAGCTCTATTAAATACAGGGCTATCAGGAGTGAAATCTTTTAAATCAGCGCAAAAATAACCCATCCGTAAAAATTGAAACTGGGTACCTGGCTTTGCATTGACTAGAGCAGGTTCAATTTTACAGTCCTGCAAAATTTCCACCGACTCTGCATTGAGCGAGGACTTTAAATTAGGATGCTCTTGGTCATTGGCTGGGTTTTCATTTATGAAAAGATGATTATATATTCGCACCTCTGCTTTTCTTGCTTGTTGTGCCGATACCCAGTGAAGGGTCCCCTTGATCTTTCGTCCGGCCGTCGCACCACCTGTTTTTGAATCCGGATCATAGGTACATTTCAACTCAGTAATAGTCCCGTTACTGTCTTTTATCACTTCTTCACATTTAATTATATAAGCATGCTTGAGACGTACTTCTTTTCCTAGAGCAAGACGAAAAAAATTTTTTGGCGGGTCTTCCATAAAGTCTTCATGCTCAATATATAGTTCTCTGGAAAATGGAATCTGCCTTATACCAGACTGTGGATCCTCTGGATTATTCTCAGCATTGAGCTCCTCTACATGATCTTCAGGATAATTTGTAATAGTTAATTTTAAAGGTCGCAAAACTGCCATCACCCGTGCAGCCCGCTTATTAAGGTCTTCTCTTAAGCAATGTTCCAACAACGCCATTTCGACCGTGCTGTTGGCTTTAGCAACTCCGATACGATCACAAAAATCACGTATAGAGTCGGGCGTATACCCGCGACGCCTCATTCCTGATAAAGTAGGCATACGAGGGTCATCCCAACCTGAAACATGTTTTTCATTTACCAATTGTAAAAGTTTACGTTTACTTAAAAGGGTGAAACCGAGGTTAAGGCGTGCGAATTCTATTTGTTGCGGATGGAAAATATCGAGTTTGTCAATAATCCAATCATAAAGAGGACGGTGGTCTTCAAATTCTAACGTACAGATCGAGTGCGTAATTTTTTCAATAGAGTCAGACTGACCATGTGCGAAGTCATACATTGGATATACACACCAAGCATCCCCCGTTCTGTGATGTTTTGCTCTAAGGATGCGGTAAAGAACTGGGTCACGCATATTAAGATTACCTGAAGCCATATCAATTTTCGCACGAAGAACTTTGGCACCATCAGAAAACTCCCCATTTTTCATCCGCTTAAACAAATCCAGGTTTTCTTCTACAGAGCGATTGCGAAAGGGACTGTCCCTCCCTGCTTTTATTGGTGTGCCGCGATACTCTCTTATGTCATCGGCGTCTAAGTCATCTACATATGCAACTTTTTTTTTAATTAAACATATTGCCCAATCATGCAGTTGATCAAAGTATTCAGACGTATAGCATATTTCATCCTCCCAACTAAAGCCTAGCCATTTAATATCATCAATAATTGATTGAACGTAGACCGCCTCTTCTTTGAGCGGGTTTGTATCATCAAAACGCAGGTTACATGTTCCTCCAAACTCAGCGGCAAGACCAAAGTTGAGGCAAATGGATTTTGCGTGACCTATATGGAGAAACCCATTTGGCTCAGGCGGAAAACGAGTACAAATACGGCCTTTCCACTTATTAGATGCTATATCTTCTCTAACAATTTCTCGAATGAAATTGGAAGGAGTCAAACCGGTGTCGTTTTCTTTATTCATCAAAGCTTTTATAAACTCTTAGTTGCATAAGGAAGGGCATTCTATCACAACCAGAGAAATCAAATACTATGCTTAGCTCGTAAGCTCTGATATATCCTTTACTTTTACTTTTTCTTGGAGGTTTTTCGCCTTGAGGGCATCCTCCAACATAAGAACACAGAACGGACAGGACACAGCAATAGTTTCTGGATTAGATTCCATAAGCTGATCAACGCGCTGATGGCTCATTCGCAAATCTGTTTTCTCTTCTAATAAAAACCGCCCTCCACCTGCGCCGCAGCAAGTACCACGTTCCCTACTCGCATCAACCTCAAGAACTTTGCCAGACTCGGAGTTATGGGCTATTATTTTTCGCGGTTCGTCATACAATTTATTATGGCGGCCAAGGTAGCACGAGTCGTGATACACCACATTGCCAGGCTGCTTTCTTTCACCAATATTTTTACCGTTTTTTAATAGATGCTCCAGCAACACAGAATGGTGAATAACATCGAGCTCCACACCAAATTCAGAGTACTCATTCTTAAGCGAATTAAAACAATGTGGGCAATGAGTAACAATTTTTATTATTGACTTTTCTTTAAACAATTTGGCGTTTCTTGATGCAAGCAAATCAAAAAGATATTCGTTTCCTGCACGTCTTGCCGGATCACCAGTACAACCTTCTTCATTACCAAGGATAGAAAAGTCAACTCCAGCAGATTTAAGTGAATGAACAACTGCCGTAGCAATTTTTTTACCTCGTTCATCAAATGACCCGTTGCAACCAACAAAATATAGATATTCGGTCGGGTTGTATTTATCCCAAATTTTGACATCTAGCTCTTTTGCCCAATCAGAGCGAGTATTACAGCCAAAGCCCCATGGGTTAGATTGGGTCTCCAACGATTTAAAGGCATTGGCAAACTCCTTGGGATAGCGATTTTCCATAAGGACAAGCCCGCGTCTCAAATCAACCACTTTATTAACATATTCAATCATGACCGGACATTCCTCTTCACAAGCACCGCAAGTCGTACATGACCAAAGTGTTTCATCATTAACCACGCCACCTAACAAAATTTGGGCACCGTGTCGCTCTAAATTATTATCAATTAAATAGGGGGTTTCGTTATTGAGGTGGTCGCGCAAATCAACGGTCAATTTTTTTGGTGAAAGCGGTTTGTTGCTTGCCAGAGCAGGACAAACGGCATCACATCGTCCACATTCGGTGCAACTATGTAAGTCAAGCAGTTTTTTCCAGGAGAATTCATCTATTTTTGAAACACCATACCTTTCCTGCTCTTCATTCTCAAAGTCAATGCGATGAAGCCCGTTACCGACTTCTGGAATTCGCGAAAAAAATACGTTTGGAATTGAAGTAACAATATGTAGATGCTTTGAACTGGGGAGCAAAGTCAAAAAATATAAGACACAAACAATATGGGTCCAATAGGCTAAATTGTGAATATGTATCACAGTATCTTCATCAAAAACCTGCAATATTGGCGCTATTGACCTACCAACCCAAATCTCACTAAGAAATAGTTGCGGGTTTCTCGCCTGCCATCCCGCGTCAAAAAAAACATCACTAACCATTATTAAAAAAATTAAAACAAGAATAACGATACCTTCAATCGATAGGGTGAGCCTTCCAGGCTTAGTTACCAGCCGCCTATATAATGCATAGCTAACTGCCAAGCTCACTAGAACAACAAATAGATCTTTTAAAAAAGCGTAAGATGTCGTGACCCTACTTGCACTAAATTCCACCGTTGGGGAAAAACCAATCAAAAAAAACCATCCTGCCCTTACAAGCAATATAAGAAACCCCCAGAAAATAAGTGCGTGCATCCAACCTGATCTTGTTTCTTTCAATATCTTTGTTTGGAAAAAAGCAATTCGAATTGTGTTCCATAACCTTGTTATAGGTTCATTAAATCTATCCTCAGTCGCCACCTGTCCAAAGATTTTACACTTAGGCCACAAAACGAAAAAAAACCGAGTAACGGCCAATACTATGAAAAAACCTAAAACAAAAGGTTGCAGGTCCTGAGAAACCCACTCAAATGCACGGTTTTGTGAAGAATTCATCTAGATGCTGTCATTTTAAAAACTAATAATTGCAAAGTCTGGGAACAAGAAAAATAGTAGACAAAGTCATCATACCCAAAGAAGATACCAGAAACTAGTCCTTTGATTTTTATTGAATTACTGTCAAAAAAAACACTTTCTATGCTATATTGTAAATTATATTAATATGGTTCTTAAAAACCATATCTAGCAACAGACCCCCAATAATAGGGAGGCCTTGCAAAGCAGTGGAATTTTTTTCTTACGCAATAAAAACAACTTTTCTTACTTGGGCTTGTGCTAGTGCCGTACTACTCGCCACTAACGCCAACGCAATTCCCATAGGAGACGCTTATGAAACTGGCCAAGCCGAGTTTCAGGTTTCTCCACATTTTAACCCCAGAAACGAGGCAGTCTCTGGGTTTCATTCGTCTTTACATCCTGGTTCAAACAATAAAATAAATGAAGCCCATCCTATTCCCGATTATATAAAAAAGATTTCTCAAAAACAGCCTTTCCCAATCTTTTATCAACAATTGCTAGAGATCGAACCAGTAGACCAGGTACAAAGTAAAGTTTTTAATAAGCAAGCCTTTCGTGCAATACAAAGAATAGGCGTGTTGGATTTTGAAAATAAGACTGTCAATCCTTTTAAAGACAAGGAAGCAGGTCATGTGGTAGCAAAACAGATTTCTAGAGAGTTGCAGACTATGAAGAACTATTTTATTATCCCACCTCTAATGACTAATGAAGATGCACGAATGAGAATAGTCACACAAGTGATAGGGACTAAGGCGAGAAAACTGTCTCAAACAAATAAGCAACCTGCCATACCTGTTTTACCTAACTCAAATAAAAATGAACAGGTTGATGCTGTTATGATTGGAGCTGTCACTAAATATATGAGTTCGTTCCAAAACCGAAGGGGAGAAATAAAAAAAAGTCTTTCTGGTAAGGTTGAATTTGGAACATTTTTGGTCAGCACGAGCACTGGAGAAGTGATTTGGGGGTCTCGTTTTATTGGAACACAACCTACTGGTCTTTTTAATTCTGGCTCAAAGTGGCTCAGCAAAAAACAACTGTCCCAAAGAGCCATGAAAAAAGTATTAAGAGCCTTTCATGAAAATAGTAATAATTTAAAATAAAAATATCATGCCAAAGACAGACTCATATGAGCTACCATCAAAAAACTCAGAGCAGAGAGCCGAACGTGTGCTAAAAAAAAATAAGCTTTGGAGAAATTTATTTCTTCTCAACCTCTGTATAAGTTTTTTGCTCATCGGCCTTTACTGGGTTCCTGTTAAAATGGTTCAGCTAGAAAGCTTTGTGGATTCGCCCAGCGTGAATCTCCCTAAAGAAGGTGTCGTCCCAATTAGTAATACCACTTCAACTCAAACCATAAAAGGGTCAACACCTGCAAATCTCCTCGAAACTAAATTAACTGTAATTAATGCATCTTCCGAAAACGACTGGGTATATTTCGACTTTTCTAGAGGAAAAGTGGTTAAAATTCATGACAAGACATCCCTTGAGTGGGATTTAGCATTTCGCAGAAGCAAGGTTATCTCCAACGGAGGCGCTACCAATAAGCTAGGTAAAGCGGGATTGATCAATTTAGGCTCGCTAAATTTTGACCAAGTGGTAGATGTCCCGCTTAATAATTATACCCCGGACACAGCCACAAAAACAGAAACAGAAAATTCTATTCTTTTGAAATGGTACTCTTACAATTACATTACCCACAAGCTTTCGGCTAAGTCAAATACCTATGCTGTCCAAACGGCTGACCAAAAATATGTAAAGGTTAAGTTTCTTGATTTTTATTGCACGAATAAGGAAACAGGGTGCATTAAAATGCAGTATGTTTATCAAGATAATGGTTCAAATCAATTCACTAAACCCGCTTCTGGCTAAATCTGGCCAACTATATTCTTTCCCCCATTTTAAAAGCAAACTGGGTATGTTCAATAGGTGGTGAACATGCTATTTTGTTTTACACAACTTTGAGTGATTGCACTTTAAAGATAGGTTAATTTTTATTTTTGGAGGAAGCTATGGCATCATTAAAGGAACTACTTTTCGGTAAATATGCAGGCGAAGGCCTCAACTTCGTAATAGAAGAGATGCAAAAAAAATACAGCCAAAAAAAAGGGCGCCGATTTAATCATGATAATATCACCTATGAGATAAGCCGTGGCGGAGTGGTTGATGAAAGCATGCAATTTGAGATAAGTTCGAAGATTCCTGAAGACGAACTCAAAGGTAATAAAGATATGAAAAGCTATTTTTCAGAAATCAAAAAACTAGCATCAAAGTTTAAAAATAAGCCTATTAATATAGAAATGGAAAACATTATTCTGGACACAAAAAAAAATACGGAAAAAGAAAGGGACTACGTGAAGCTGCTTTATAGCTACCCATTGAATGACCTATATAGTGACAAGGAAATATCTGAAAAAATCAAAGAAAACAAGCCTGCTTCAAAGGTAAGTGGGGCATTGACACAACAAGGCAATTTAGCCCTTCAACTAGTTCAAGAAACCACCCAAAGCTTCGCCCGCCAAAGTATTGAGGACTTGATTAATGCCAATAAACTGGTAAGGACAAAAATCGCTGGTTAAAAACCTTATGAACAGATTAGCTTATTATCTTGGAAGATCTTTACAACTGTTGGGGCTTGCCACAATCACCTCAGTAGTGGTACTTTTTTTTGGTCGGTGGAAAATGGAACCTCTTCTTTACCTGTCAATAATAGGAATAGTTGAGTTTTACGGAGGTACCTGGCTTCTTGAAAGAAAACAATCTTAATGAAAAATTAAATTAAACGCTTTATACCACCTTAAATATTGAAAGCTACCCAGAGCTTTCTATTTCTTAATCTTTGCCTAGAAAAATATGAAAGAGTTACTAGCTCAACCTGGTTTTTTAGCCCCTTCTGGTACGTTTGGGGCAGACCTTAGCTACCTATTGGCAGTGGTTTTTACAGTCATGTTTCTTATAGCTTGGGTATTAGCTAAAAAAGGGCGTGGCACACAACACCATAAGCTAATCTTCGTGTCTATGGTGTCAATGCTAGTTTATTTTATTGGTTACTACTACGCCCGACAACTAGGTGTACTAACCCTTGAAGGAAAAGAAGGCTTTGGAGGTCCACAAGATGTCTACAACAATATTTTCATACCAACTTTAACGACACACTTGATCTTAGTCTGCCTTGGACTGATTTTATCAATATACATGATTTTTCAAGGTTTTCGTGCATGTGACAAAATTGAGGGCAATTATATTCTCCAAAGTCGGGAACTTCGAGCGAACCCCAAGATTTTTAAATATAC
Organism: uncultured Nitrospinaceae bacterium; assembly: GCA_964584125.1. Taxonomy (GTDB): domain Bacteria; phylum Nitrospinota; class Nitrospinia; order Nitrospinales; family VA-1; genus Nitromaritima. Next base: position 26,862 of record CAZOYP010000027.1, read on the forward strand.
CATAGCTATACTTGGGGGACTTTGGGCGGGAAATCAGTTGATTCTAACACTTATAAGAGACAAATCTTTTGCTGCAAGCTTAGCTTGGGCTATCATTTTCGGAGTTATTGGCTTAGTAGTTTACCTTGAAAAGTTTATAGAAAAATCGATCCCGGATGGAGCTAAGAGACATAAACTACTAGGCAGAGCAACTATGATAATTTTTGCTTTAATTTTAGTAACCAGCACACTTGTCTATTTAATGCTGTACGTGATTTATCCAAAAACATAGCCAAGGAAGACCGCATTGGGTAGAATGGGATAAAAACAATTAAAAAAAACCACCGAGGACGGGGCAACGAACTGTAGACCAATAGGGTTTTCCCCTTGACACTTTTTGAAATCCTGTGGTAAAGTTCGCGAATTAAATGATCTCGAAGTACATGAGGAGTAGATAAAGGGCAGTAAGCCCATTAACTCCAAGACCTATATAAACTATGTTGTCGAATATTTTTCCGTCTTTGCTCGGCACTTACTTTCCTCGTAGTTAAGGGAATCTAGTTTCGGTTAAGCTAACATTCAGAATTTATAGCTGTCAAGAATATTTTTTTAATCTAACACTTTTATTTTAGGGGCGTTTTCAATGGATATAGAAAAGCTTAAGGAAAAAGCCGGGCCGTGGATATACATGGGAACAGTCGTATTTTGTTTATGGTTTTTTTATTGGTTCGCTTCAGTTTGGCGATGAACGAAAACGGCCAGAATAAAATTTGGTTTGGTAAATACTAAAAGGGGGTAATTGTGGAATTTGAACAAAAAAAATTCATAACCGGAAAGTCTATTACATGGTTCATCATTGCGTTTATCGCGATGTTTTTCTATTACTTATTCATTAATTGGGGCCTCATGAAGGTTCAGGGTTTGGATTTCTACTACCTATGGAACACAGGCGGCGGTGGTGGTGTTGGTCACTAATCACTAACTAAAGTATTTGCAGAGAAAATGGCAAGCTCTTGTAGCTTGCCATTTTTTTTTGCTACCAAATAATACTGTCTGCCCATAAAAACAACCATGAACGGCAAAGCAACCACTCGCATATACCTTATAAGACATGGTGAGACCGCAAATGCTGGGGAGGTTTGCTTTAATGGACATTTTGATGTTGACCTTTCGGATAAAGGAAGAGAACAAAGCCACCTTCTTGCCAAAGCTTTGAGAAACCTACCAATCGATGCTGTCTATAGTAGCAACCTAAAAAGAACCCAGATAGGTGCTGAATTTATAGCAGATGGACACAACTTAAAACACGTTCCTTATAAAGAATTACGTGAATTGGCCTTCGGTGATTGGGAAGGGTTGAGTGTAAATGAAGTCAATCGCAAATATCCCGGCAAACTAAAAGAGAGACTTCAAAATATAGAACTTTTCCAGGTTGAGGGTGGAGAATCGTTTTTCCAACTTAAGGATAGAGTAATCCCAAAATTCAAGAGTATTTTAGCAAACCACCCCTCTGATAATATCGTTATACTTTGCCATGGTGGTGTAATCCGGACTATTTTGGCCTATATACTAGAAATCTCCATAAAAAACCTTTTCCGCATCAATCAACCTTACGCGTCTGTAAATATCATCCAGTATTACGAAGGAGGAGATCCAGTTGTTGATCTGATGGGAGGAAATCATAATAATATCAGCTTACCTACCCCATCTGATAAAAAAATTTCTATTCAGTAGAAAGGTTATTTAATGAGTTGGCTTATCCGCATTCATAATGCAGATGTTTTTTTAAATGGCAAGCAAGTCCTCAAATCTATCGACTGGACTATGAAAAAAAAAGAGAACTGGGCTGTCGTGGGGGTTAATGGCGCAGGCAAAACATCATTTATGAAACTCATTTTTGGCGAATTAATACCAATTGACGGTGGCGAAGTTCGTTGGTTTGGAAATGAAAAACACGGACCACTTAGCAATGCTAGAAAACGCATTGGCTTTGTATCAGCAGATTT
>CAZOYP010000028.1:0-28596 GCA_964584125.1 uncultured Nitrospinaceae bacterium
AAAGGATAAAGATTGTCCAATCTGCGGAGACAACCCAACCATTACAGAACTTATCGATTACGAACAATTTTGTGGCATTCCTTCAGCGGCAGAAGAAGAATATGAAAATGAAAAGTGGGAAGTTTCACCTGAAGAGGTCAAACAAAAACTAGACGAATCAGATAACTTTACTTTAGTTGATGTGCGAGAACCTTCAGAATACGATATTTGTCGAATTGATGGGTCGATTCTTATTCCACTAGGAAAAATTGAGGAGATGGAACCGAAAAATCTTAATGGCATTTCTAAAAGCGACAAAATCATACTTCACTGCAAAGCCGGGGTAAGGAGTTTGAAGGCAGCCAAAGCTCTTAAACAAATGGGATTTGAAGATGTTAAAAGTATGTCAGGGGGGATCGAAGATTGGTCTGAAAGAATCGACTCTTCAGTTCCAAAGTATTGATTTTTAATACACTTTTTTCTAATTGAGATTTTTCAAGAAGGCTGGCTGTTTGAATTTCCTAATGCTACTTGACACGGAAAGCCAAGCAGTTTACCTTTGATCTACAAGTAGTGTCACCTAAAACACGTTTTACCCTATTATTTAAGACCTTTAAAGGGGAATAATATGAGCCACTCCCACGAATCTGAGCCACATTTCGAAAAGCTATCAAAAGCTATAACGGAAGCTGTACTTACTTCGGAGAAAGTAAGGAAGACTGTCGAGGAAATTCAAAAAAACGATGAAATATGTCCTCAAAGTTTTATGGTTTTAGTTCTCAAAATGCAGGTGCTTACAGAGTCGCTAGAATTGAATGTAGAACAAGGGGATATCGCAGAAAAACCTACTACCCCAAAGAAAACACGAAAAAAATCCTCTAAAAAATCCCAATTCATTGACGGCCGCAAACTTTCTAAACATGAGATCGCTTTCGAAGAGTTTCGCAGCAAACAGTTTAACTCAGAGAACTGGCTTAAAAAAAATCGACTTTCTTTCTAGTACCTCCCCTAGGTAAAGCTCTTACTATTATCGTGTTTTTTCATATTTGAAATAGCGGACTGACAACCAAAAATATAAAATCAAAAGTTTATATTTTTATATGCTGTAGAATATATTAAAAAATTAAGATGCGGCCTTAAATTATAGATATAATGCGATCTAAGTTTCTATAGAAAAAAATCTTCTAGGTTAAAACAAAAGCGTAGAGCATAAATATGGGAGATGGGTTTTTATGGTCCGACATCCAGCTGTTTCCGGGCGCTTCTATCCAAGTGACGGGCACCTACTAACTAAAGAAATAAGACGCCATAGCAGAAATATCTCTGGCAAAAAACCCTCGAAAAAAATTCAAGCTATCGGAATTATTTCTCCTCATGCAGGGTTAGCTTACTCTGGTGAAGTCGCTGGTGCTATTTATTCGAATATTGAGATCCCTGAAACGATAATTCTTCTAGGCCCAAATCATACAGGGACTGGTGAACAAGTCTCTATTATGTCAGAGGGAACCTGGCAAATGCCCCAGGGGAATATTAAGATTGACCACGAGCTAGCTGATGCGATCTCCCAAGTATCTGCCATTTTAAAAAAAGACGACACCGCACACCAAAAAGAACATTCAATTGAAACACAATTACCTTTTCTTCAATTTTATTGTAATAATTTTAAAATTGTCCCAATTTGTATAATGCGTCTGGGGCTAGACAAGTGTGAAGAATTAAGCCATGCGATTGTCAAAGCTGTTAAGAAAACAAAGCGTCGAGTTCTTATCATAGCGAGTTCTGACATGACTCATTACGAAACTCATGAAAGTGCATCCAAGAAAGATAAATATGCTATCGATCATATATTAAAGCTCGATGCAAAGGGGCTCTATAACACAGTGCGTGATAAAAATATTTCGATGTGTGGAGTAAATCCTGCTGTAATCATGTTAATGTCTACGCAGAAGATTGGGGCAAAAGAAGCTCTTTTGGCTAAATATATGACTTCAGGAGAAGTAAGTGGCAACATGGATAATGTCGTAGGATATGCAGGAATAATTGTGAGATAAAGATTTATTATACTCGAAAAATTTTATACTAATATTATCATTGCAAGTTTACTTTTTTTGAGTATTGAATCAATTCAATTTCGTATTTATCCGGATCTTCGGTAAAAATAAATTTCGTTCCACTCGCCGCTTCAATTGGACCTTCCGTTATGGGAATCCCTTTCTCTTTTAGTCTAAAGATGCATTTTTCAAGATCCTCAACCTGAAATGCCAAGTGCACCAAGTCCTCTGGAACCTCAATGCTTCCGCTATCTGGAAAAGAACATAATTCAAGTTCACAATCAGTATCAGGAAAACGCAAAAACACAAGCTGTGAACCGCGAGGCGATGTTTTACGCTCAACAACTTCCATTCCAAGAACCCCATTATAAAAGTTAATAGAACGGTCTATATTATGAACACGAAATCGAGTATGCAGGTATCTTTTCAACATAATTCATGACCAAGGGTAACGATTGGTTCATATTTGGTCATGGCTTTCCGAACGATGGCAATGATTTCATCAAGCTGGTCGGGATTATTACCTTCAAATCTAAAAACGATGACTGGTTGTGTATTTGAAGCACGAATTAAAGCCCAACCGTAATCAAAGTTTATTCTAACCCCATCAATATCAATCACCTCATTTACTTTTCTAAACTCCTCTGTCAGTTCGCGGACGATTTTGAATTTTTGACTGTCAGGACAATCAACGCGAATTTCTGGAGTCGATGCCATTTTTGGAATATCGGCAAGCATTTCTGAAACCTTTTGTTTCGAAGATGCAACTATCTGAAGGATTCTACACGCAGCATAAATAGCATCATCGAAACCGTAATATTCATCCGCAAAGCAAATATGGCCGCTCATTTCACCTGCTAGTAATGCATTGGTTTCTTGCATTTTCTTTTTAATCAATGAGTGACCAGCAGCTGACATAATCGCTGTTCCACCATGGCCCTCAACATCCTTGAAAAGATTCTGAGAACACTTAACCTCACCCACAATCGTTGCACCAGGGTTATGCTCTAGGATATTTCTTGCGAATATCATTAAAAGCTGGTCTCCCCAAAGAATTTTCCCCTCCTCATCTACAATGCCGATTCTGTCCGCATCACCATCAAATCCGATTCCAAGTTCTGCTCCCTCCTCCTTAACTTTATTACTAAGATCCAACATATTCTTTTCTACCGTTGGGTCCGGATGATGATTAGGAAAGTTGCCATCTGGTTTACAGTACAACTCGGTAATGTTTGCACCTATTTTCTTTAACAGCTTCGGCCCTACGATTCCAAAACATCCATTACCCCCGTCGACCACAACCTTAACAGAGCGCGAAATCTTTACAAGATCCAAGATACCTTTAATATAATCTTCTAAAATATTCTCATGACTCAGTTCCCCGCTACCCAACTCAAAATCATTGTTATCAATTAACCTTCGTAACTCTTGAATACTTTCTCCGTATAGGCTATGCAATCCATTGCTTATTTTGAACCCATTAAACTCTGATGGGTTATGACTACCTGTGATCATCACGCCACCGTCTGGTTTCAAGTGATGCAAAGAAAAATAGGCCACTGGAGTTGGAACCATACCTATATCTATGACATCACAGCCGGTAGAATTTAATCCATAGATAAGATTATCTCGAAAAGGGATAGAACTGGTCCTCATGTCATATCCAACAGTGAGGGTTTTCCCTCCATTTCTTCGAATATAGGTTCCTATGCCTTTGCCAATCTGTTCTGTGGAATGTTGTGTCAAATCTTTATCCACTAACCCGCGAATATCGTATTCCCTAAAAATCTCTGGATTTATAGTTTCTGCCATAAGTTATTTACTTAAATTTTTTTGTGTACTTGTTGCTTATTAGTAAGGGTTCTGATTAAAACCGCCATCAACCGTAAAGTTGGATGCAGTTATCCAGCCTGACAAATCAGATGCTAGAAAAAGGACTAAACCAGTGACATCATCAGGAACTCCCATCCTTTTAAGCAATAATGTTTCAGCTGAGGAAGTCCGCATTTCATCAACTATACCCTGTATATCATTCCCTGATTTCTCAGCAATGTTCTTAGCTTCGTCATCCCAAGACTTTGACCAAACAGGCCCTGGAGAAACCGAATTGACTAGTACTTTGTCGCTGGCAAGAGAGCGAGCAAGTGAAATAGTTAAGTTGCACAATCCTGCTTTTACCGCGCTATAATGAGGGAATACATCGCCAGGACGGTTTGCTGCAACCGATGTAATATTAATAATCCTCGGCGATGCGGATTGCTTTAGGGAGGAACTAAATAACCGACACGTTCTTACAGTTGACATAAGGTTAAGATCAAATACTTCCTGCCAGTCTTCATCACTAAGATCAAAAAACCCTGCCAACTTCTGGATCGAACCTACATTATTTATAAGAATATCAACTCCTCCCATTGCAGAGATTGTTTCATTATAAAATGTTTGGATATCATCTGGTTTAGAGAAATCGGCCGAGTAAAAAAAATGTCCCGTTCCAGAAACCTCATTTTCAATTGCATGAAGTCGTTCACTATTGCGCGCGGATCCGGCAACCTTTGCTCCAGCCTCACCGAAAGCCAAAGCCAAACTTCTTCCTATACCTTCACTAACACCTGTGATAACTACTTTACGATTTTTTAAATCTATATCCATGTTAAAATTTTCTCTTTCTTTGACTAAAGCTTAGCCTTATCCACAAAAATTAATTTATGGCAACTGAACTATTTCCAACTCTTTCATCTTCCTCAACTTTGATCTGGGTACTTCCCGCAATTGGTTTTCACGTTCTAAATGTCTTTTTAGGAGTCTTCATGGCTTTCCAAAAAAAGACTCCTACCATGATTAGAATACATGGCTTTCTATACTACGGGGTTCTTATTTGTCTGATCAATTTTCTTATAATGAATCAAATTCACGGAGAAAACACCGCCTGGGAATTCTTAGTTTTCGCTTACTTTATCACACTCATTCCAATCAGCAAACGATGGGACATTCTGATCCACGCATTCATTACCTTAATAGGATTAACTCTTCTACCTATCCTCATAATCCTACAAATATAAAACTAGATAAAGAAGGGAAGAAGTAAAAAGCTTTTATTACTATTTTGGCGATTTAGATAAGAGTGGAAGTACTGAAGAATTTAATCTTGAATTCCTGCTTTGACCGTAACAGGTCCAAAAACTTTCGTACGGCATCCAAGCCTTTGGTGTGGTTCTAACCGATGAATTTTCTCAAAAAGAGTTTGCTCGCTTACATTTTCAAGTGGAGTCGGTTCTATAACACACTTTCCACAAAGGCCCATTCCTCGGCAATTTAATTGAGTATTCAGTCCTTTATAAAGATCTACATCTTGAAACAATGCGGACTTTCTTAAATTAGCACCATAACCCAACTTGTATTCCTTAGATTCTCCCGTTTCTTCATTGGTTATAGTCACCTTGGGCATTTTTTTCAAACCTCGCTTAAAAATAAACTATGATTAGGATCAGAAAGAAGTATATTTTGCACCTCATCAACTAAATGTCAATCCTTTTCCAAAATAAAAAGCTAAAATGGAAAGAATATACTTAGATTGAGTAATTATGCCCTGTAAGAATTTTTTTATTTTTTAGATAATTATAAACCGTATTGGCTGCTTCATTTTCTTTTTCTGCCTCTTCTATAGATAATTTAATGTCGCAGTTTTTATTTAACTCTTCAGCATCCGTAACAAAAATTTCGACAACTTGGCAAGGTTCGACTAATACGCGAAGGTCTGTGTGGTCCTCTTGGTTGAAAACATTAGATGTCGATATAACGACATGTCCAGCATCAAGGAACAGTTTCGCTACTTCACCAAATCGACGAAGAACTTCACCTTCTTGCTTTTTCTGCTCTGACTCTATATCAGCAGAAACACCCAAAGCTACATTGCGACCATCCAAAAGATAACTCTGATAATTAAGTTCAAAGAGTTTTCGTTCAAGATGCTTAGCTAGTTTGGCCTTCCCAACTCCAGACGGCCCTACAATCAATATCAAAGTAGACTGATGTCCGTTGCGATAGGCCCTTTCCTCTAATTTAATATCACTCTTGAGCCAATGAAAGTCTCGATGGCGAACTTCATCACGCAAACGATCTGTCTTATTTGGCGTATATGTGGTAATAATTCCACCGCCACACACATCATATTCATCGACTAAAACAAAACGACCCGTCGTTGGAACCGAGCCAAATAGATCAAAGACTACGGGGGTAACAGTACGCAGCGTAACTTCGGCAACATCGTTTTTAGCTAAGAATTCTTGACCTTGAAGTGTTTCTAGGGTCGAGGCGTCCACCACTTTCTTAAACTCTACAATCTCGCAGAGGACTTCTTGGGTAGTTAATTTAAGCTTATATGTAATCCCTTTTTCAAGATGACGTTTACCCATCCAAAAAATATTGACATCAAACGTAGTAGAAACAATGGGTAGTTCTGACTTAAGAGTTGCGACATCCCCACGCTCCACAAAAATCTGTTCTTTAAGGGTAAAGCCTATTGACTGAGAAGCCTTGGCTTTTATAGGCTGGTTTTCGACGCTCCATGCTTCCATTGAGTTAATCACCCCTATCTTGTTTGAAGGTGAAAAAACTATTTGATCACCTACATTCACCGTTCCCGATTCCACTCTGCCAGAAATTATCCTACGATCATCAAATTTGTAAACATCCTGAACTGGGAAACGAAATGGAAGGTGCGTCGGCGGTTGTTTTTCTGTGAATTTGTCTAGCATGCTGAGAACACTTGGTCCTTTATACCAAGGTATTTCTTCACTACTTTTTGCAATATTAATTCCCAATTTGGCAGACACTGGAATAAACTCCCTTGCCTCAATCCCCATTGAATCAAGAAATTTGGTGTACTCTGATTTAATGTTGTAATAAACATCTGGATCGTAATTGACTAAATCCATCTTGTTAATAACCACAGCCACCTGTGTTAAGCCAAGTAGTTTAAGGATATAACCGTGGCGTCTTGACTGTTCTTGAACCCCTTCATATGCATCAATGAGAAGTAAAGCTGACTCAGCATTAGCTGCGCCTGTGACCATGTTCTTTAAAAATTCTTTGTGCCCAGGAGCATCAATGATCACATATCGTCTTTTTTTTGTGTTGAAAAAAATTTGTGAGGTATCAATCGTGATCCCTTGATCCTGTTCTTCTTCCAAAGCATCAAGAAGGAAAGCAAATTCAAATTCCTTACCCTGACGTTTACAAATATCCTTTACAAAATCTAATTTCCCAGTGGGTAAACTGTCCGTATCAGACATAAGACGACCAACTAAAGTAGATTTCCCATGGTCCACATGACCCACAATGACCAGTTTCATCAGACGACTATTCAACAAATTAGCTTTACCGTTATCACTCATAATTACTCTATTTATATTGATTTAAACTAGAAGGGGCGAAAATCTATTTTAGATCACATATACCCTCGGGCGCGAAGTTTTTGCATCGCGTATGTGTTTTCCTGATCTTGGGCTCTACCAGAACGTTCAGCGGATGTAATTTGTTTCAGCTCCTCAATAATTTCGGCCACATTTTTAGCTTTAGAATCAATGGGAAACGTGCAAGGAGCGCAACCTAATGATCTATAGCGTTTACCTTCAGAGTTAGAAAGGTAAAGATCAATAATTGGAATTTTTTCACGATGGATATACTCCCAAACGTTCAACTCAGTCCAGTGAAGAATCGGGTGAATACGGATATGCGTATCAGGAGTAAAAGATGTTTTGAACTGATCCCACAATTCTGGAGGTTGATCCTTGAAATTCCATTCAAAGTTTTTATCACGAGGAGAGAAATAACGTTCCTTTGCTCGAGTACCTTCCTCATCTCTGCGAATGCCAAGAATTAAACCAGTATATCCCTCCTGTTCCATTACTGCATGCAAACCCATGGTCTTTAATGCTTCGCAACAAACCAGCCGACCTTGTTCATGGTTCATCCCCTCAGCTAGAGCCTTCTCATTTTTTCCTACCACCAAGTTAAGCCCCCATTTCTTAGCGAACTCATCCCGATACTTAATCATTGCTGGAATTTTATAGGTGGTATCAATGTGCACCAGCGGAATAGGGCAGTGACCAAAAAAAGCTTTTCGTGCAAGCCAGACGAGCACAGTGGAATCCTTGCCAATAGACCAAAGCATTGCAAGGTTTTTAAAATTCTTATAAGCCTCACGCATTATAAAAATACTCTGGTTTTCTAATTCGTCCAAGTGATCCATATTATGACTATATTATTTAAAAGCAAAACATTAGGGATAAGGGACACTCTATCCCGTTCATCAAGTGGAATCAAGTGCTTATCAGAGCTCGCCGTCAAAAATACCTAGTGTTTTTAAACAGAAAGGAGGGGATTATGAGATAATTTTTCACCAGCGTCAATATTATTTCTTTTTGCATAATAATCGTGGGAATATTTGCTATCAAGAGTTAGAACATTCTTGAGTTAATTCAACGCTGATAATGAAAAAACCCTTAACTTCCTATTTTAGATCACTTTATCTTCCACTCAGTTCCTTCGGGTGTATCCTCCAAGACAACCCCCATTTGCGTTAACTCATCTCGACACTCATCTGCTCGGCCCCAGTCCTTGCTCTTTCGAGCTTTATTACGATCATTGATAAGAAATTCAATTTTTTTAACATCCAATCCAAGTTCTGTTTTTTTTACATTAAATATTTCTTGCTTTATTTTTTCTGGCGAACTAGTAAGTAACCCCAGCAACCCTGCTGCATGTTTAAAAACTGCCAAACGAAGAGCCAGGCTTTTCTTATTTCCGCCTCCATTACTAATACGACTGCACTCAGAATTGATAGCACGTGACTCTTCATTCAGGTGAGCAACAACTACAGCAGTATTAAAGTCGTCATTCATTGCCTGTTCACATTTAGCTAAAAAAGAATGATTTTTAATCTCTTCTAGAGAAATATTGCCGTCTTCTGCAATAGATTCAGCATTATCTAAAGACTCATAGAAACGCAAAAGCACTTTTTCGGCATCCTCTAAGTTCTTCATACTAAAATCTATAGGACTCCGATAATGACTGCCAATCAAAAATAAACGTAAGGCCTCCGGATGAAATTTTTTATAAATATCTCGCAAGGTAAAAAAATTACCTAATGATTTTGACATTTTCTCTTTATCAATATTCACGAATCCATTGTGCACCCAAAACCTAGCAGGCGAGCAATCTGTTACGCCACACGATTGTGCGATTTCATTTTCATGATGTGGAAAAATTAAATCCTTCCCACCCCCATGTATGTCAAAATTATCTCCAAAGTACTTACGCGCCATAGCAGAGCACTCGATATGCCACCCAGGTCTACCTTTGCCCCATGGGCTATCCCATTTAGGTTCATCGGGCTTACTTTTTTTCCACAAAACAAAGTCTAGCGCATCTTTCTTATTTTCATTGATATCTACTCGTGCGCCCGCCTGAAGATCTTCTAAATTTTTTCCTGAAAGCTGCCCATACCCATCAAAAGAATTTATCGAATAAAAAACATCCCCTCCTGATTCATAAGCTTTTCCCCGTTCAATCAATGAGGAAATCATATCAAGCATTTCTTGAATGTGGTTTGTGGCCTTAGGTTCTTCTGTCGGTAATTGAATGTGGAGTTTCCCCATATCTTCGTAAAAAGCTTGAATAAACTTTTTAGTCAAATCCTGCCAAGGAGTATTTTGCTCATTGGAACGATTGATAATCTTATCATCTATATCGGTGAAGTTTCTTACGTATGTGACATCGTACCCACAATACTTCAAGTAACGAAAAATAGTATCAAAAACAACCCCTGATCTGGCGTGGCCAACATGGCAATAATCATAGACCGTTACTCCGCAAACATACATTCTTACTATGTTTTCAAGTAAAGGTTCAAATATTTCCTTTTTCCCAGACAAAGTATTGAAAATTTTTAAGCTCATAGCGGACTAACCTATCACCTCAAAAACTGCAAAGTCAAATGTTTGGCTCGAAACCCAAGTTACCTTTTTTTCGATTCTCCACCATCGATAAACAAAATTTCTCCATTCACAAAAGGATTATCCAATAAATAATCGACTCCGCTGAGGATATCCGACGTATCTCCATGCGTTTTAGTAGGAATATTTGGTGTTTTCTCTAAAAGATATTCACCAGAGCTCCCGGCTGGGGGAAGGATTAGGCCAGGTGCGATACCATTAACACGAACTGTTTCGCCCCAACTTACTGCAGAAAGTTCAGTTAGGTGAGCTAATGCTGATTTACTAACCGAATAGGCACCAAAAGTGGAAACCCTTCTTAGAATGCGTTCGTCTAAAATATTTATAATCACCCCATTATTGACCTTTTGTTTAAACCCTCTCATTAAAATAAATGGGGCCATTAAATTAATGTTGATTGTATCAAGAAGCTCTGCGTTGGATGTTTCTTCAATTTTTTTTTGGATAAAGTTTGCTGCTGAATTAACTAGAAGGTCGATGGAGTTGAAGTCTGCTAAAACGTCATCCATAAGTAAGGAAGTAGAGTTGAAATCGGTGAAATCAACACAGTAGGTTTTGCATTGAACATCAAAGTTTCTTGCTTCTTCGGCAGTTTGCTCAGCAGATTCCCTTGATCTACAATATTGGAGAGCAATATTATACCCACGGCCAGCCAAATGAAGCGCTATAGAGCGACCTAGTCTAATAGCACCTCCTGTCACTAAAGCTGTTGGCATAACTACTCTTCTCTTTTCTTTATATGGTATGATGGATTATCAATTCTTATTCTTTTACATTAAACTGGACACCACATTTTGAAACAAATTTAAATTAACAGTTTAATGTTTCTACGCCAAGTACCATTTGATACCCTGTGGAAATAAATACATAGCGCAATTTATCTATTTTCAAACATAAAATACTCATGAACGATACGGCAAAAAAAAAATCTATAAATATTGTTGTCCTTACTGTAAGCGATACAAGGACTGACGAAAATGACAAATCAGGAGATACACTGGTAAAAAGACTTAAGGAAGCGGGACACCATCTTGTAGAAAAAAGAATCGTCAAAGACGAGTTACTCTTACTAAAAGATGTCCTTAAAGAATGGATTAACTCCTCTGCAGTAGATGTCATTATAGCCACTGGAGGAACTGGCGTTACGGGAAGGGATGTAACACCTGAAGCTTTCGAATCTTTATACGATAAGCCAATTCCAGGGTTTGGAGAACTATTCCGATGGTTGAGCTACCAAAATATTAAAACATCTACCATACAATCTAGGGCAACTGCAGGTGTTGCGAATGGAACATTTTTATTCGCTTTACCCGGTTCCACCGGAGCATGCAAAGATGCCTGGGACATGATCATTGTGCACCAATTAGACAGTACCCACAAACCTTGCAACTTGGCTGAACTTATGCCTCGATTAATGGAAAAATAGTTTCCACACAACTTATCAAATAAATTTCCCCTATGAGAAGGTTAGAGTTTCTAGTTGACTCCAATCACCAGGCTCTCAGATTGGACGTTTTTCTTTCTGAAAACCAAAAAGAATTTAGCCGATCCCACCTAAAAAAACTTATAGAACAAGGTTACATTTCTGTCAATAATTTCCGAGCACAAGCAAAATACAAGGTCAAAACTGGCGATAAAATAATTCTTAATATTCATCTACCCTCCCCTTCAGAGATAGAAGCTGAACCTATACCCCTTAAAATTATATTCGAAGACGAGGTAATGCTTGTGGTAAATAAGCCTGCAGGGATGGTAGTACACCCGGCACCGGGCCATGCGAAAGGTACTTTGGTTAATGCACTTTTAAGTCACTGTTCCGATTTATCAGGAATTGGTGGAATCGAACGTCCGGGCATTGTACATCGACTCGATAAGGATACCTCGGGGGTTGTTCTCATTGCTAAAAATGAGGTAGCACACCGCTTTCTAGCAAATCAATTTAAAAATCGAGAAATAAAAAAAGTTTATCTCGCTCTAGTACGTGGAATAGTAAAACCTGCTTCTGGAATTATTGAAAGTTCAATAGGGAGACACAAAACAAATAGAAAGAAAATGACTGCCACCCTCAATCAGGGTCGACAAGCAGAAACTCGTTACGAAGTATTGGAGACCCTTGGACATTTTTCATACCTTCGGTTATTTCCGAAAACAGGACGAACCCATCAAATTAGAGTCCACTTAGACTCAATTCACCACCCTATTCTGGGAGATAAATTATATGGCGGTAAAATTGCGGAACCCCTCTTGAATATTCCTCGTCAGGCTTTGCATGCCCATAGAATAGAAATTAATCACCCTATTAATAAAAAGCCCTTATTTTTTGAAGCTCCAGTTCCTTCAGATATTCAAAACTATCTGACAAAATATCGTCAAAATAATAACCAAAATACCCCTATCGATAAATAAAAATAATCTTATGGTTGATAATATCTAAAAATTGATTCACTTCTTCATTAGTTTTATATTGAGAAAAAGTATAGGAAGGCCGGTATTTTATAAAGCGCAAAAATATCTGTGGAAAAATTGTGCACAGGATCTTGCTTTTTATCGGAAAAGAATGGTTTTGACAATTTTATATATTCTGCGATTTTCTTCTAAAACGAAATACCTTCTTTTTTTTCAACTATAAAAAAAAGTACCGCGTTATGAAAATTGCCAAAAAAGCCACCTTTTAAAACAGCAATGAGTTTTTCACAAAGCCTTCTTCCGCATGACCAAACCCGTAAAGTTCGCACCTAAAAAGGCCCTCAGAGGGCAAGTAAAAAAGGTTAATTAATTCACCCCTATTTTAGGCGCTTTAGGCAATAAAGAAAAATTAAACACCTATTTTATCACCGCCCATATGAGTAAAAGATTTACAACTTTTTTGACGGTTAGTTTATCCAGTCTGAACAGTAGTTATTAGGATTCATCAATCTAAAGAAGAAGAATTCCCCCAAATTTGTGCAGGTTTTTTTAGCACAACCCAAAAATAGACCGGTTTAGCAAAAGTTATCCTATGTGTATGCCTTAAAACACCGCAGGATTAAGACAATCAGCGCGAGCTACGGTCATAAAAAACAAGTTTTTCACAAACCTGTTGATAGATTAATGAATCGTCTCTACTTGAATCCCAAAGAAATGAAAGTGCTGTGCCATGCTTGCCATTTTAAAAAAATACGCGATAGTTTTATTCGTCAATGGCTTTAGAAATAATACCAGTATTTCCAGAATAATAGCTCAGGAAGTAGAATATACGTTGTTTCTAAATAATCTTCGTAAAGTTTGTGAAGAAACTGAGAACTTTTGCTACTACCTACTACCGATTGCCAACTCACTGCTAAAAAAGAAGGACCTAACTCCCCCTAGCTTTCAGTAAAAAGATTTTAATTGGCAACGATACTTGAATGACTAATCATTTATAACTCTCTGTTTCTTAACATCAAAATTTAATTTTCAGTAAAAAAAATATGCTAGTATGAGAATAAATCATGATCAATCATACACTAGCATCAAAATTTAACTGGTTTTTATTCGCAGCTATCCTTGTTGTCTCGATTATCGGGGTGATAACTATAAATAGCGCAAACCACGGTCGAGCGGAACCATTCTTCCGTGATCTTTATATCAAGCAAGTTTACTGGATTCTATTTGGACTATTGGCAATGCTTACCGCTCTAGTAATTGATTACCGTGAGCTCAGTCGACACGCTTACACTATCTACTGTGTAACCGTTTTATTACTTATTTATGTTTTAGTAGATGGCGACACGGCGTCAGGAGCCAAACGTTGGATTCGAATTGGATCATTTAGCCTTCAGGTTTCAGAATTTTCAAAAATAGCGCTGATCCTTGCCCTAGCAAAATATTTCGAGGCTGGAAAAATTCAAGGCCAATATTTTTTTAAAGATCTATGGGTACCCACCCTACTAACTGGCATTATTTTTATGTTAATAGCTATCCAACCTGACCTAGGCACAGCCATAATGGTTTTCTTAATCTTCCTTGTTTTTATTACCGCTATTGAGGTAGATGGTGCCTTCCTAATAAAATTATTTGGTACTGGTGTTTTTTTAATCCCCTTACTCTGGTTTTTTTTAAGAGACTACCAAAAGCTGCGAGTAATGACCTTGTTCAATCCAGAAATAGACCCTCTCGGCGCTGGCTATCATTCAATACAATCCAAAATAGCCATTGGTTCGGGGGGGTTTTTGGGCAAAGGTCTTTTCATGGGAACACAAAGCCGCCTCAATTTTCTTCCTGAAAAACATACCGACTTTATCTTTTCAGTATTCGCCGAAGAAACTGGATTCATTGGAGTAATAACCCTATTGTCGATTTACCTTTTTATTATTCTCAAAGGTTTGAATATTGCGTTTCACTCGAGGGACCGGTTTGGCCTTTTTCTGGCATTGGGAATCGTCAGCTCAATTTCTTTCTATGTTTTATTCAACCTCGGAATGTCTATTGGTTTATTTCCAATAACCGGGCTTCCCCTACCTCTGGTAAGCTATGGAGGATCATCGCTTGTAACTAATTTTTTTGCCTTTGGGCTATTACTCAATATAGGAATGAGACGTACAATTCTTTAAGCTACCCCTTAACGGGATATGTTTTGGTTTGAGGCAAAATCCGTTGTAGCATAGGAGCGACAAACCCGTAATATATCGTTTTTGCATTAAATCATTGTAAAAAGTTTTATTTTGTAAATTGACTATAAAAAGGTTTTGGTATGGCCTCTGAAATTTTGATTAATTCAAATACTCGGGAAATCCGAGTCGCATTAACAGAAAGCAACCAACTTGCTGAACTATTTATAGAACATCGAACTAACAAGGGCATAGTAGGCAATATCTATAAGGGGAAAGTGACAAAGGTTTTGCCTGGGATGCAAGTCGCTTTTGTTGATATGGGGTTGGATAAAGCTGGGTTTCTTTGTGCAAACGATGTGAATGTTACAAAAAATCCCGAAGGACGGGGGGGGGATTGGGCAATTTGTAAAAATAACATAACTACCTCGAACCAGGAAGAAGTTAGCCCAACTAACAAGGACTCATCCCTTGTAAAAATTAATCACAAGGTACCAATTCAAGACCTCCTGAAAGAAGGACAAGAAATCATCGTTCAGGTCACAAAAAACCCCCTTGGGACCAAAGGTGCTCGTATCACAAATTATATAGGCCTTCCTGGTCGCTACCTGGTCTACTTGCCAACTGCAAACGAAACCTTTGTTTCACGTCGCATTGAAGACGAAAAAGAAAGAGAACGATTAAAAATCATTCTCCAAGAAACTGGGAACCCGGAGGAAGGCTATATTGTTCGAACTGCCGGACAAGATTGCGAAAAAAAAGACTTTACATTGGATCTTGTTTTTCTGCACCGTCTTTGGGATAGTTTGCAAACAAAAGCTGCCGAAACGCCCCCTTGCAGCCTTTTATATGAAGACCTCAACCTAACCTTTCGTTCAGTTCGCGACCTATTTACAAATGATGTAAGTCGTATCGTGGTTGATTCCAAATCAGAATATCAAAACTGTCTAGAGTTCTGTGAAAGTTATCTGCCACATATTTACGATAAAGTCGAACTTTACCAACAATCCGCGCCTATTTTCGATCACTTTGGAATAGAAACCGAAATCAACCGATCATTGGATCGAAAAGTCTGGCTTAAATCTGGTGGATATATTTTAATAGATGAAACAGAAGCTCTGATAGCAATTGATGTAAATACCGGGAAATATGTGGGGCATAGCGATCCAGAGGAAACTATCCTCAAGACCAATTTAGAAGCAGTAAAAGAAATTGTCTGTCAGTTGCGCTTACGAAATATAGGGGGAATTATAATCGTAGATTTCATTGATATGCTTAGGGAAGAAAATAAAGAAACAGTATGGCATTTCCTCACACAATCTCTGAAAGGTGACCGATCCCGAACAAAAATTTTAAAAATTTCGGAACTAGGTCTAGTAGAAATGACACGTAAACGTGCCCGCGAAAGCCTGGTGCAAACATTATGCAATCCCTGCTCTTATTGTGATGGAAAAGGACACAATAAATCACCTACAACTATTTGCAACGAAATTATAAGGGCAGTTCAGCGACTTGGTACTAACAACTATCTAAGTCGAAAAAACGTTAAGATTGAAGTACACCCTTGTATTTATGAAATTTTTTTTGAAGAAGAAAGTTCTTTTCTTGAGTTAGCCGAACAAGAGTACGGTCTTGACATTAAATTTTTAGAAAATAGTGAACTTCACCAGGAAAAATATAATATAACGATCGACCAAACCCTACATATCGAGAAAGAAGGCACTTTATGAACTACATTGGACTAATCAGTATTGTAGCAGTAATTTTAGTATCAAATGGATGTGGTAATGTTGGAAAAAATTTTAATACATCCAAAATTGAGAGCATTGTAAATGGAACCACTACCCAATCCGATATAAAAAAACTATTTGGGAAACCATTTAAAACTGGAGTCCAGAATGGTAAATCAATCTGGGTTTATGAAAATCATAATTATTCCATAATTAGTAAAAATAAATCCAAGGATCTAATAATCACTTTTGACCCCGTTGGAATAGTCAAATCCTATCAGTTCATGTCTAGCGACCCATCTTTATAAACTAATTCCAAAAACTAGGGTTAAATGCTTAACTTTAATACTCAGCAGAATAATATTCTGCACTTGTCTTGGCTCGCATTCTTCTTCTCCTTTGTCGCCTGGTTTAATATGGCGCCATTTAACACCACTCTCGTTCGCACAATCGGTCTTAGTCAAGAACAAATAAACATATTAATGCTATGTAATGTTGCCCTAACTATTCCTGCTCGCATTTTCATTGGAATATGGGTCGACTACTTTGGGCCTAGAAAAGTTTTTAGCTCCCTGTTAATTTTTTCTGCCGGAGTATGTTTTTATTTCGCATCAGGAAAAACATTTGAAGAGCTTCTAATAGCAAGACTTCTCATGGGCATTGTTGGTGCAGGTTTTGTTGTCGGGATTAAAATGATTTCCGATTATTTTCCCTCAGAGCAAATGGGACTGGCACAGGGAATATACGCAGGGTGGGGCAACTTTGGTGCGGCCGCAGCAGTGTTTTCTCTTCCAGTTATAGCTTCATTTTTTCCTGAAGAAATAGGCTGGCGTTATGCTGTTATATTCAGCGGTATACTTTGTAACGTTTGGGGTATTGTGTATTTTATTTTTGCAAAAGAACTCTCAGATAAAAATAGTACTTTCCAGACAGGATTTGAGCACAGCATAGAGATAACAACAAAAAAGGATCTTCTTCTCCAAGTATTATTTTTGATACCTATTTATGGAGCTATGGCTACTCTCGTATGGAAACTTTCGGGACACCCTTTACAATTCTTATCTTCTTCTACTTCAAATATACTACTTACGATAATACTCAGTTTTTATATCTTCAACGTGATACAATCCGTCCGCTCAAATTTACCAAAAGTTGATGAAAGAAACTCGTTAGAAAAAAAATACGAATTCAAACAAGTATTTATTCTAAGCATGGTTTATGCGTTAGCCTTCGGCTCTCAACTTGCGGTTATTTCAATGTTCCCACAGTTTTTAGAGTCAACATTCGGGCTATCAGTTGCCAAAGCAGGTATTGCAGGGTCGAGCTTTGCTTTTATGAACCTAATAAGTCGCCCCGTTGGAGGTTGGATTTCCGACTTAATTGAAAAAAACCGTGCCTTAAAATTATTCGTAATTGGTTCAATGATTGGTTACATAATAATGAGTCAAATAAACTCTTCTTGGCCTATTTGGGGTGTACTCTTATTAGCATTTAGCTGTTCAATATTTTTACAGGCAGGAACTGGCGCCTGTTTTGCTGCTGTTCCTCTAATTAGGAAAGACTTAACAGGAAAAATTGCTGGCTTAACAGGAGCATATGGTAACGTGGGCGCCGTTATGTTTCTGACCGTGTTAAGTTTTACTAGCTCTGAAAAGTTTTTTAGCGTCGCGGCTTTTTATGCTGCAATTGTTTTAGTCGCCCTTAATTTTCTTAACACTTTTAACAACCTTCAAAAGTCATTTCAAAAAAAATAAGCCTATGGGATTTACATGTGGACTCGTTGGGCTACCCAACGCTGGAAAATCTACTTTATTTGGTGCCTTAACTAGAACCAAGGCTCAATCTGGCAATTACGCTTTCACCACTATCGAGCCAAATAGCGGGATTGTTCCCGTCCTAGATCACCGGCTTGAAACAATTTCTCAATATATAAAAGCAGATAAAATTGTTCCTACAACTTTAGAATTTGTAGATATTGCTGGCCTAATTAAAGGAGCTTCAAAAGGAGAAGGATTGGGAAATAAGTTTCTCGGCCACATCCGAGAAGTCGACGCTATTGCGCACGTTGTAAGGTGCTTTGAAGATAGTAATGTCCCTCATGTCAGTGATATCATCGACCCTATCGATGATATTGATACCATAAACACAGAGCTAATGATCGCCGACATGGAAACCCTCGCTCGTCGTAAAACAAAAATTGAAAAACTAGCAAAATCTGGAAATAAAGAAGCCCGCATGCACTTTACCGTGATTGAAAAAGTCATAGAAAATATAAATAATAATCGTCCCGCACGAGTCATCACAGATTTTTCTGAAGAGGAACAAAACTTTCTCAATAGCTTAACTCTCCTTAGTTCAAAACCGGTACTTTATATATGCAACGTTATGGATCCAAGTGATACAGACAATACCCTTGTTCAAAAAGTAAAAATAGTCTCAGAAGCTGATGGCTCGTCAATAGTTGCGCTCGCCGGAAAAATTGAAGGCGAAATTATGGAGATTGAAGATCCTGAAGAACGACAAATGTTTATGGATGAAATGGGATTAAAAGAAACGGGCCTTGATCGAATGATTATTGCTGGCTACGGCTTGCTACAACTCGTCACCTTTTTTACTGCAGGCGGTAAAGAAAATCGTGCATGGACGATTAAAAATAATTCAACTGCACCGCAAGCTGCGGGAGCTATTCACACCGATTTTGAGAAAGGGTTTATCCGCGCAGAGGTATATAGCCTCGAAGACCTCATAAAACACAAAACTGAATCTTCTATAAAGGAGGCCGGGAAATTAAGAGTTGAGGGAAAAGATTATATAGTACAAGATGGTGACATTGTCCACTTTCGGTTCAACGTCTAAGTCAATTCAGCACTAAGTTCAAAATTTTATTTTAGCAAAGTTAATCAAAGTAACTCTATGCCAAAAAAATTATCTAAAACTTAATACCCGTCATCTTTCCGCAGAGTAACGCAAATCAAGAATTTTTAGTTGTAGTTTGTTTCTACCCCCCCAACTGTTAACCTCAAATTCGCAGGCAAGATCTATCTTGTCTGATTTTTCATCAATAGAAGCAAACTCTTTTGCAAGGTTAAATCCAACCGCATCAATTTTAAGATTATCTTGAATTGCCTGAAAGCGTACATGAGATTCGTTACGTCCAATTCTCTTTAACCCATGAACTCTTACACCCTGAATAAGGAAAATGGGTGGCTGATTTTCGGACCCAAAAGGTTCTAGAAGAGAAATCTGATCATGCAATGTTATGTTGATTTCAGAAATCTTTAGTGACCCATCTAAAAATAGTTCCGGGACTAAGTTTTCATCACTTAAAATTCTTCGCCCAACTTCTTTTATTGCGTTTCTAAATAAGTCTAAATTATTTTCATTGATCGTTAATCCTGCGGCATAGGCATGACCACCAAATTGAATTAAGTGACTAGCACATTCGGTAAATGCCCGGTGAAGATTAAAATGAGGAATGCTACGTCCAGACCCCTTACCAATGCTATTTTCTAGTGCAATTAAAATAACTGGCCGAAAATATTTTTCTACAATTCTTGATGCAACAATCCCAACCACACCGCTATGAAAGTTTTCTGAGGCCAGAACAATTACCCGATCTTCCTTTAAGTTCACTTCGCGGCTGATCAGATATTCCGCTTCATCCTGAACCAATTCTTGGATATCTTTTCGTTCTTGATTAATAGTGTTAAGTTCTTGCGCCAATTCCTTTGCTTTTTTTAAATCCATAGATGTTAGCAAATGAAAACCTCTATCAGCTTTACCCAGACGTCCAGCTGCATTGAGTCTTGGCCCAAGAGTAAATCCAACCGAACGTGCGTTAATGCTTCCATCTAAGTCCGATACTGCTTTTAATGCCACTAAGCCTGCCTTGTCAGTCTTCGCCAAAACGTCGAGCCCATGTCGCACCAAAACATGATTTTCTCCTGTAAGTGGGGCTACATCAGCAATCGTCCCCAAAGCAACCAAATCAAGATGACGTTTCATATTTGGCAAACTTTCTTTGCTCCAGCCCGCTTTTTTGTGTAAAGCAGTTCGCACAGCTAAAGCTAGTTTAAAAGCCAAGCCGACTCCACTAAGAAACCTATATGGATATTCACAGTTAGACCGGTGTGGATTAAGAACAGCCACGGCTTTTGGTAAGCCTTCACTTCCCACCTGATGATGATCAGTTATGATTACATCCAAACCTAAAGAATGAGCTAACTCTACCTCGCGCACTGCTGTTATTCCACAGTCCGCTGTAATCATTAATGAGGCCCCTTCTTTTCTTATAGATCTGATAGCGTCATCATTCAATCCATATCCTTCTTTCATGCGTTCTGGTAGGTAATAATCAACCGTAACACCAATATCTCGAAAAAAATGTGTGAGAAATGCTGCAGAAGTCACACCATCAACATCATAGTCGCAAAATAATCGAATTAACTCTTTATTTTTAATTGCTATTAATATTCGGTCAACAGCAAAATCCATTCCATTAATAAGAAAAGGATCATGTAATGATGAAAGCTGGGCTTTTACAAAGGTTTTTGCTTCCTCGACGCCTTCAACTCTACGGTTTATCAATAAACGCGCAACTATTGGCAGGATATCAAGGGATAAAGATATTTTCTTTGCCATCTCCAGGGCCGGGTTGCGCAATATCCATCGTTTATTTAAAAGAGAACGCATTAAATTTTAAAAAAATATTTTTCTTAAAAAAATTCTAAAGTAAATTAATCCGAATGACTAAAAAAAATCTAGATAACGCCTGCCCTTGCTTATTAATTCTGTATAGTTTTAAATAAATTCACTCACTCCTTTGAAAGTGCGGCGATGAATGGGACAAGGACCATATTTCCTAATTAGATCGCGGTGAAGGCGTGTACCATAACCCTTATGTTTATCAAAAGCATACCGAGGAAACTGTTCGTGGTACTGTTTCATGATTTTGTCGCGGGTAACTTTTGCTAAAATTGATGCAGCGGCAATAGACTGACTAAGCGAATCTCCCTTTACAATAGCCCATTGCTTAATATCTGAATCAATACTTTGATTTCCATCTATGAGCAATAGATTTGGTTTGTTGGGTAAATTTTCAACAGCATATTTCATAGCTAGCAAGGAAGCCTGAAGAATATTAATTTTGTCAATTTCTTCAACGCCAACAATTCCTAAGCCGTAGCTTAACGCCTGTTCTTTTATAACCAAAAAAAACTTTTCTCTCACTTTAGGAGAAATTTTCTTTGAATCATCGAGATCATCAAACTTAGAATCGTTGGCGGGTAAAATAGCAGCAGCGGCCACCACAGGCCCTGCTAATGGACCACGCCCTGCTTCATCAACACCAGCAATAACATGATATCCTTTAGATCTTGCAGTGGTTTCATATTCAAGCATAAAGTAATCCTTTACTCGAATGATATGCCATCACATGTAATCGGAGCAACTGAATTATATGTAAACGTTGCAATCTCACCTAAATCAAATTTATAATCACCCCATGAACTCTTATAAGAAATTTTTCGTAGTTTGTTTAGTCGTAATCATTTCTTCATGCGTTACCACACCGATTTCAAATAAATCTGCCTTTATTATGATACCCATCCGGCAGGAAATCGATTTAGGTAAACAAGCATATAACCAGATCCTTAATAATGAAGAAGTTTCAGGTGACCGAAGAACAACTGCTCTGGTTAAACAAGTTGGCCTGCGCCTAGCAAAAGTAAGCGCTATGCCAAACCTGGACTGGGAGTTTCATCTTATTAATTCGAAACAGCAAAATGCATTTGCTCTGCCGGGTGGTAAGGTTGCTGTTTATACAGGTCTTCTGCCTATAGCAATGAACGAGGCGGGTTTGGCGACCGTCATGAGCCACGAAATTGCCCATGTTATTGCTAGGCACGGGGCACAACGAATGACTCGACAATTAATACTTTCCGCCGGGTTAATGGCAACATCTATTAGTCTAAATAACAGTAAACAAAAAAGAATGATCATGGCAGCACTAGGTGTGGGTATTGTTTACGGACTCACCCTACCCTTTAGTCGAACTAACGAAGCCGAAGCCGATCAAATAGGACTTACATACATGGCGAGAGCTGGGTACGACCCAAATGAAGCTGTTCGCTTCTGGAGACGTTTTGCAGATTTTAAAGGCAGCCAAAAAGTCCCAGAGTTTCTTTCGACTCATCCTACTGACAAAACAAGAATTAGATTAATAAATAGGTATTTGACTCGTGCAAAGATTGATTACAACACCCTAAAAGTGAGGCACGGGTTAGGCGAAACCATACGCTTTAAAAAAACAAAGCCAGAATCTCCCAAACCCATTCCAGGTATATCTGTCGAAACGCTGAGGTAAGTTGCAAGGAAGAAATTGAAATTTGTAACCCGTAGGTCGGTGATTCAGTTGAACCCACTAGTTCCATACAGCTATTTATTTTTTAATATGTTCTCACAGGCAATTTAAGACTTTCATCAATCTGGCGGGCTCTTCTTGGGACAAAGGAACACAACAGGCAACGAACTTCACTACAAACAATAAATACCAATTAAAACTTATAGTCTGGAATCAGTAGAAAATTAGTTAGCTCCATCCTCACATTAAAAAAAGCCCGAAGAAAAATGTTTCTCCAGGCTTTTTTAGCTAACGCTTATTTTAAAATATTACAATTAGGCTTTTTTCTTTTTAACTACTTTACTTTTTTTCTTTTTTTTAGCAGAATCAAGCTTTGGCTTAAGTTCCTTAAGCCTAGCAGCCTTACCACTGCGCTCTCTTAAGTAATATAATTTAGCTTGGCGAACTTTGGCTCGCTTTACAATTTCAGTTTTTTCAAGCCGCGGTGAATGAAGAGGTAAAATTCTTTCGACGCCTACACCAAAAGAAACCTTGCGTAAGGTCACCGTCTTCCTGGCCCCACCTCCACGCAAGCGTATAGCAATTCCCTCAAAAACCTGAATACGCTCTTTTTGACCTTCAACGATTCGAATATGGGCCCTCACTGTATCTCCAACTCGAACCTGAGGGGTTTCTTTTTTTAACTCCCCTGCCTCTATTCTATCAATCAAATTCATTAACTTCTCCTTTTATTGTATCGTTCATCTACTCGTAACAGCAGAATATTTTGAAATGTGTTATCTCGCTATTAGACGATCTAATATAACCGCAATAGCAGCACGCACAGGAAGATGATTGTACTCCCCTACCCCTTCAACGGGATCTAAAACATAATCAGCTTCCTTAAGGATGCTCTTTTCAAGACCCCAACCTGTTCCAAATACCAAAAGAGTTGGCTCCCCTCTTCTTATTTCTTCCCGTAAATTCTGAAAACCAACACTTGTAGAAAATTTTTTTGCGCAAGTCGCTACTATAGCTGGCCTTTTCCCATACTTCTCAGTGAGATCTAGAACCGTTTCTGTAAGACTATTCATAACTCTCGTAACAAGCAGAGCTTCTTTCCGAGTGGGGTTATATTCTGCCCCGTAACCCGTCATCCAATGCTCAATCAAACGCTCAACTAGTTGCCGCTGCGTTTTTAAAGGTGTCACCACAAAAAAACTACTAACCGCATAAGTTCTCGCGATTCGGGAGATATCGTGTATATCTAGCGTGGTCACTGATGATGTGACGACCTCACCAACTTTGTTGTAAACCGGGTAATGAATTAGAGCTATATTAATTTTTATCTTTATTTTATCTGACAAATCAAACTTTAAATTTTTTGTACTCTTCTATCGGTTTGCTCTCAAGCTTAGTCATTGTACTCTGCCTTCTTACGCAAAAGATCTGGCCTTATTTTCGTTGTTTTTTTTAAGGCCTCTTTAAGTTGCCAATCCTGAATTTTTTTATGATGACCTGAAAATAAAATTTCTGGAACCTTTAATCCTCGAAACTCACGCGGCCTTGTATACTGTGGGTACTCCAACCTATTGCCTTCAAAGGATTCTTCAGCAAGCGAAGACTCATCTCCTACTACATTTGGAATAAGTCTTGAAATCGCCTCAATTAAAACCATTGCAGGAATTTCTCCACCAGCCAATACATAATCTCCAATGGAAACCGCATCATCGACAAAATTCAAAACTCTCTCGTCGACACCCTCATAGCGACCACAAATAAAAATCAAACTCTCTTCTCGAGAAAATTCCCATGCCATTTTCTGGTTGAATGCCTTACCTCCGGGAGAAAGCAAAATCGACCGTGCACCCGGTCTAATTTCCTTGATAGCCTCAACTGCTCTAACTATCGGGTCAACATTCATTATCAACCCAACCCCACCACCAAAAGGATAATCATCCGTCTTTCGATGTTTATCAAGCGTATACTCACGCAAGTCGTGGAGGTTAATATTCAACAACCCCTGATCTTGCGCTCGCTTAAGAATACTCTCGCCAAAAGGAGACTTAAACATTCCGGGAAATATCGTAATGATATCAAAATGAGGTGTCTTCAAGCAAGCCCTCCAAAGGGTGGAAAACTAATTTTCCTTCATCTAGATCTATTTTTTTAACCACCGAATCAATTACTGGGAGCAATAATTCCCTTTTACCGTCACGAACCACATATACATCGTTGCTCCCGGTACGAATAATCTCCTCAACATCTCCATAATAGCAACCACCTTCATCATATACCCTTAACCCATCAACTTGAAACCAGTAATACTCATTCTCTGGTAGGTCTGGAAACTGGTCTCGAAAAATATAAATAGTCTGCCCGGCAAGTTTACTCGCCAATTCAATGGTACCAACTTCTTCGAGCTTTATGATAAAAGGTCGATCCTTACCACGAATAGATCGAACATTATAATCTTTGAAGTTTTCCAACGGGTTTTCAAAGCCCAACCTGATTAGTTTTAGCTCAACAATCCAAGCTTCATCAATTGAAGGATAGAACTTCAACTCTCCTTTCAATCCATGAGTCTTAGTAATTTTCCCAATAGATATCCAATCCATACACCTATTCAATGATTTCTAAAACTGCTCTTTTCTTAAGCTTGGTAGCTGTAGCATTGAGAATCGACCTCATAGCATGAGCAGTCTTACCTTGCTTACCTATCACCTTCCCGAGATCATCCTTGGCAACCTTAAGCTCAAGGATTGTTGTAACATCGCCTTCAATCTCCCTGATCTCAACTTCGTCAGGCTTATCCACTAAAGCCTTCGCCATAACCAAAATAAGCTCTTTCATTATAAAACCTCCTTGCCTGTTATAACGTAACATTGTGTCTGACTGCACTATGTTACGTCTTCAATTTGAACTTGGAATAAAAAGCTTAACATTTCGCTTAGTTCACGCTCACTTACGAGGAGGCTTTAAAATATCCTATTCAACCCCCGCTTTCTTTAAAAGAGAAGCCACTGTTTCGCTTGGCTTAGCACCTTTCTTAATCCATGAAGTCACCTTATCAGCATCAACTTTGATGTTATTTTCGGATTTTAGTGGATCATAAGTTCCCAGCATTTCCAAAAACTTGCCATCTCTAGGACTGCGAGAATCCGCCGCCACAATCCTATAAAACGGTTTTTTCTTAGCCCCACGTCTAGTCATTCTCAATACGACAGCCAAAATATTTCCTCCTTAAACTTAAACTTACAGGTTTTTAAAGTTTTTTATTTTCTTTCTCAATATTTAAATTAAATACTAGCCAAAGGGACTCATCCCACGCCCACCCATCACTGAGCCAAGGTCAAATCCTCCTCGTCCCTTTCCTGAGGACATTTTTTTCATCATCTTTTGCATTTGCACAAACTGCTTAAGTAATTTATTTACATCGTTGACGGTGGTACCACTACCTGAAGCAATACGGCGCTTACGACTGGAGTTAACTATATTGTGTTTGTTTCGTTCAAAAGGAGTCATCGAATTAATGATAGCCTCAATTTTAACAAATGCTCTTTCATCTACATTCAATCCTTTTAATTTATTTGCACCGGGAATCATTCCAATCAACTGCTGAATTGATCCCATTTTTTGTATCTGCTTTAGTTGATCTTTAAAGTCATCCAGAGTAAAGGTGTTTTTCTTGATTTTTTTTTCAAGCTTCGCCTGTTCTTCAATGTCATAAGCGGTTTCAGCTTTTTCAACCAAGGACATTACATCTCCCATGCCAAGTAGGCGGGAAACTACCCTCTCTGCATGAAAAGGCTCTAAGGCATCAAGCTTTTCACCTGTCCCAACAAAACAAACTGGTTTTCCTCCCGTTACACTATTGACAGAAAGAGCCGCGCCACCTCGAGCATCACCATCCATTTTTGTGAGAATTACGCCATCAATGCCTATTGTTTCATTGAAAGTTCGAGCCACTTCTGCCGCTTGTTGACCCATCATAGCGTCAACAACAAATAATGACTGGTGTGGTTGAACATTTTCCTTAATAGATTTAAGCTCTGCCATCAGCTCTTCATCTATCTGAAGTCGTCCGGCTGTATCGATAATAACCACATGAATCATTTTCACCGAAGCTACCTCAATAGCTTTCTGGCAAATCTTAACTGGATTTATTTCACCTCCAGTCTGATAAACTTCAACATCAATATCTCGACCAATTAGATTTAACTGCTCAATCGCTGCTGGCCGATATACATCAGCAGGAACCAATAAGCAATTTTTCCCATTCTCCTTGAATCTTTTTGCCAACTTGCCTACAGTTGTAGTCTTACCTGCACCCTGAAGGCCAGACATTAAAATAATTGTTGGTAAACTAGATGCAAACCCTAACTCCTTAAATTCACCGCCAAGTAAAGATATCAACTCATCATTAACAATCTTTACCATCTGATGGCCTGGCGTCAGGCTTTTTAAAACTTCGTGACCTATCCCCTTTTCCCTAACTTCCTCAAGAAAAGGCTTAATCGCTGACAGACTTACATCCGCTTCAATCATTGCAATTCTGATCTCGCGAAGGGCTTCATCAACATCAGCTTCTTTGAGAACACCACGGCCTTTTAACTTCTTGTAAATCGTCCCCAATCGATCTGAAAGATTTTCAAACATTTAAAACCTCAGAAACTCTTTTGATAGAAGTATTTTATGATATTGTACAAATTATTTAGTATATAATACCACCAGTTAAAGTCAACCTGATAATACTTCTTCTAATGACCCCAAAAGCCATTGTTTTATTTAGTGGTGGGCTTGATTCCACTACCGCTCTCGCCATTGCAAAAAGTGCGGGATATGATCTATTTGCCATGAGCTTTAATTATGGGCAACGGCACAAAGTTGAAATTGAGAAAGCTAAGATCATTGCAGCGAATATGGGCGTTAAAGAACACTGTATTACAAATATCGATCTGCAACAATTTGGGCGCTCGGCGCTTACTGATTCTCTTGAAATCCCTATCCATCGCAAAGAAGAAGAAATGTCCTCATCAATTCCGGCTACCTATGTCCCAGCAAGAAACACTATTTTTTTATCTTATGCTTTAGCTTACGCCGAAGTAAAAAAATGTGAGGAAATCTTTATTGGTGTGAACTCAGTCGATTATAGTGGTTATCCAGATTGTCGCCCCGAGTTTATAGCTGCATTTGAAGCACTTGCCAATCTGGCCACCAAAGCCAGCGTGGAAGGATTAAGTAAAGTTAAAATTCATACCCCACTAATACAAATGACTAAAGCAGAGATAATTAAAAAAGGGTTGGGTTTGGGTGTTAATTATGGCCTTACCCATAGTTGCTACGACCCTGATGAAACTGATCTAGCCTGCGGGATCTGCGACAGCTGCTTACTCCGTCTAAGAGGATTTAAAAAGATTGGGATAAAAGATCCTCTAAAATACAGCTAAAACCTACTCGAAAAACCAAGCTACAATATCAGGATAGTTTTTTACTAGGATTTTCGTGAAAATTTGGAAACACTCGTGATATCATGGGGACTTTTCCATCTACTTGGAATCGTTCCAAGTTGATACCGTTACTCTTCTTAAAGATTAGGTTTGTACTTAATACAAATGTTGAGCCCGAATACAATTAAAACTTACTTAACTTTCGACGATGTCCTCCTACTGCCTGGCCATTCAAAAGTTTTACCAACAGATGTGAGCTTAAAAACACAACTAACCAAAAAAATATCCATCAATTGCCCACTAATCAGTGCACCAATGGATACTGTTACGGAAGCCTCTCTAGCAATTGCGTTGGCTCAGGAGGGAGGGATAGGCATCATTCATAGAAACCTGCCCCCCGAACGACAGCGTAAAATGGTCGACCAAGTTAAACGCTCTGTAAGCGCAATGATCCCAGACCCTA
>CAZOYP010000029.1:0-28291 GCA_964584125.1 uncultured Nitrospinaceae bacterium
ATAACTTGTTGCCTCCGGAAGTTGAAACATATATTATTGAGCACCGAATTTATAAGACATAATCTAAGTTTCAGATCAAGACCGATATAAGATGCATGGTAGATACGTTGAATGATTTAAAAAAATTGGTTGTTCAAGCAGCTGCTGATAAAAAAGCTTTTGATATTTTGGTTTTAGATTTGAGGGAGCGTTCTGATCTGACAGATTTTTTTGTCATTTGTAGTGCAAGTTCAAGAATGCAGGTTCAAGCTATTACTGATTCTATTCTTGATCAAATTTATGAGTCACCCCATAAGTTGTCCTCTACTGAAGGTTACACTGTGGGCAATTGGGTAGTTTTAGATCTGGTAGATGTTGTGGCACATATTTTTCATAAAGATATTCGCGCCCAATATGACCTCGAAAGATTATGGGGCGATGTTCCATTAGTACAAGTACCGCACTAGTAATTATAATTTGAGGAAAAGAGTTTTATGCATGAAACTAAACATGCTTCCTTCAGGGCTAAGTTGGAAAAAATTCGTTTTTCCATATTAGGGGAGGTGCAAGAAAAATATAAATCAAAAAAAAACCAATTGAATGAATCTGTTGCTGACATTGCCGAAGATGCGGTGCAATCTTATGATCGCCAAATGATGATGGGGCTTGGAGAAAAAGACTTAATAAAGTTGCGGTTAGTTGAAGAAGCCATTGAGAAATTAGATGATGGGCAGTATGGAGTTTGTTCTCAGTGTGAAGAGTTGATTCCCGAGGGAAGGTTGACCGTTATTCCCTTTGCATCACACTGTGTTGACTGTCTTGAAATGATAGAAAATAAAAATTCTGGAGTTTAGAATTACAACAGCATTATTTATAGTCGGCCTATTTGCAAGAAACTCTTAGTAATATATAAGTTAATTTAATAACCACCCGTCACGGAATTCAAGTGTCACTTAAATCAATAATCATCTTCCTTTTTTTTACACTTCTATCAGTGTACTTTTCATTCCTAAACCCCCATGAGGTAGAAGTACACTTTTCTCAGAATCGGTCAATACAGCTGCCAATGGTTGTTTTATTTTTAGGTTCTGTCTTGTTGGGTATTTTGGTAGCCGGTTTCTTGCATGGGACGTTATCTTTAAAAGTTTTTTTTAGAAATTTGAAAACGATTGGACGTATCAAACGCGAAAATAAAACTAACCTTCGAAGTGAGACGTTGCTCGAAGAAGCCGAAAATTTATTGGCCTGTGGGTACATTTCAAAAGCCGTTTCTAAATATCATAAAATTTTAAATATATTGCCGAGCCACGTGGACGTTCTTGTCCGCCTTGGAAACATATTAAGAGAACAGGGGGATCTCGATCAAGCTTTAGAACTTCATCTAAAAGCATTAAAGATAGCGCCTGAAAAATTTGATGTTTTGTACAGCTTGGCGGACGACTATAGCGCTAAATCAATCCCAAAAAAAGAAATAGAGATTCTCGATAAAATTTCACGGCTTGACCAAGGATCCCCACGTATTCTATACCGAATGAGAGAAGTTTTTTTAAAGTCGGAAGACTGGGTATCGATAATAGATATTCAACGAAAGTTAATTGTTCGAATTGAAGGGAATGCAACTAAAGAAAAAGAAAAAAAACTGCTTAGTCAATATATTTGTAAAAATGGAGTTCAGCATTTAAATAACGACAATTTTAAATTAGCAATCAACGAATTTAAAAGAGCATTACGTGAAAATTATCAGTGTCTACCGGCCCATCTTTTTTTAGGGGATGCTTATCTCAAAACCGGCAATCATCGAGAGGCATTGAAAGCATGGAAAAAAGGTTACGCAAGTACAAAGTCTGCGACTTGTTTGATAAAAATGGAAGAGGTTTATAGAGAGCTGGGTAAGATAGGGGAAATGATAAAGGAATATAAAGATGCAATTAGCGGAATACAAAACGAGAGGAAAGAAACGCTTGCCATATTGTTAGGCCTTCTTTATTTAAAAGAGAGGACTCCACAAGAAACCATAAGAATCATTGAAGAAAATACAGATTTCGAAAAATCAATGACCTCATCTGTTATTTTAAGTGATGCTTATAAGCAAGATCATAAAGAAACCAAGTCTAAAAAAGCTTTTGAAAGCGTTGCCCGACAGATCAAGATAGCCGTGTTTAATTTTAAATGTAGTGCATGCGATAAAATTTTGGACGAGTGGGCTGATAATTGTCCAACTTGCAATGGTTTTGATACTATGAAGTATTTTCCGAAACTTAATTCCTGAAAAGATTTTTTAATAAATTAATCTAATTATTATTTTTTTCTGTCTTTAGTGCGCGGGTTTTTTTCTGAGAAGATAGTTTTGGCGATGATTATTGATCGTCAAAATTATTCCTTAAACGCGTCCTTCGATTTTTTTTTGTTCTAGACTTGTCTTTTTCAAACTTTCTCCAATTAACTACATCAGATTTTTCTGGGATATTTGATTCGCCAGTGTCTTCATCTTCCCAGGAAAGCGTTGGCCTAGGTGTTGGTCTGGAAAATTTTTTTCCTTTTTTAAAATATTTTTTACCTACCTCAAATTCCTTTAGGGTTAGACCTAATTCCATTTCATAAATATCTTTAGCAGTCCTAGGGAAAGAATTAGAGAACAAACCCTCTCCACGCAATCGAATTTCTTTACCATTTACTAGGCCAGAACGCCAAGATTCTGGAATTCCATGCCATCCATATATTGAGCCAGCCCATGTCCCAACCAAAACCCCTGTCTTGTCAGCTTCTTTGCCCATGTTGAGTACGCTTGACACGGTTGAATCAAAACCACAATACTTGCGTAAAACAATTATTAGGCACAATGGTAGTAAGGATAAAGCATAACCTTGGGCAGGATTCGTAATTTTTGTTCCATGCTTCTCAGAGGCATTTTCGCAAACCCAGTTCAAAAGTTCATTAAAGCCGATGTCCCATTTTTCTCTAAGGGTTTTAATAGTTTGCTCAAGCATGCCATGTTCAGACTCGGGGATACTACCCCAGAGAATAGGTGCAGATTCTTTAAAACGAGATTCAACTTTTTGACAAAATATTTCCGCATCTTTTAAAACCATTTTAGTTTGATATAAGTAATCGCTATTGTGTCTATAATCCAATTGCAAAAGTCTAGATGCAAGGTACCCAGTGAGCGCAAGCCCAGTGATTTCACATAAACTACGACTCATCATTAAGCCGATGATAATATTTGAATGAAGACCAGCTTCAGGCCTTTCTCTATGAAGAAGGCCCGCTGGAATTCCCATAGATAAAAATGTAGCATCTGCTATATCATGTTCAGGGGTTCTAGGTGGTTCTTTAGTTAGGTTGTTGACTGATTGATAAAAACCCTTTTCTGTATTCCGGAAAGTACCAAAGTAATGTTCTGGACCATTTGTAGTCATTTTAAGGAATAGTTGAGAAATTTTTCTAGGGTCTACTTTTTTTTTATTTTTTAGAAGACTATCACCAATAACCAATGCACTTTGAGTTTGATAGCCATATAGACCTTTCATTTTAAATTTTTTAACGCCCCTACCAATAAAGGGGCTTACGTCTTTAAAGTCATCCATTGAATTAAAAAGCTGTCGGATGGTTTCTGGTTTTAGGCTCTTAGCGGATAGACCCATAGCGTTGCCTAAAGCCATTCCGTAATAACTCCCAGTTACTTTGTCTTTAAGAGCATTCATATAAAACTTCAATTTTGATAAATTTTTTTAAATTAGAAAAATTTTTGGCGGGGCTTAGTTACTATTTTAGTGTTAAACCTCTATTAATTCCATTGGTTGATCCTGATT
Source organism: uncultured Nitrospinaceae bacterium (assembly GCA_964584125.1). Taxonomy (GTDB): domain Bacteria; phylum Nitrospinota; class Nitrospinia; order Nitrospinales; family VA-1; genus Nitromaritima. The sequence continues at coordinate 3,789 of CAZOYP010000029.1, forward strand.
TGCTAAAGTTAAAATAGGAGTATGGTTTCCCAAAGCTTGAAGTGCCGTGACATGGGCGATTTCCGGATGATTATTGGTTTGGCTTAAATGCATCAATATTACCCGTCGAAGATGCTTGTGTTTAATATTTGCCAATAGCTCTCCGCAGGCGTCATTGGATAAGTGACCGCGATCACTTTTTATCCTTTTTTTCAAAGTCCATGAATAGGGGCCAAAATCCAACATTTCAATATCGTGATTGGATTCTAATAGCAACACATGAGAATTTTTTAGAACTTCACGAACTTCATGAGTAACCACTCCCATATCCGTTGCGTGACCTAATTTTCGATTTTGACATCGTATCACGTAAGCAACAGACTCTTGTGCATCGTGAGAAGTGGAATAGGGTTCGATATTAAGGTCCTCTAATTGAACTGTTTCACCTGGACGAATGGGATTAAATTTTGGAATATTACCCAATTTATGACTAGCTTGAATAGTTCCATTGGTTGCATATAAGGGTATAGAGTATTTACGTACTAAAGGTCCAACGCCACCTATATGATCAGAATGTTCGTGTGTTATAAAAACGGCGTCTAGTTCTTCAGGTTTTCGACCAATTGATTTGAGACGTCTCCCAAGTTCTTTGACACTCAGTCCCGAATCAATAATTATTTTTGCCAAACCTGATTCAATATAAATGCAGTTTCCACGACTACCACTGGATAAAACAGAAAATTTAAAAATAGGACTACCTTTCTGAAGAATTCACAAGTTTTGTTTGTTAAGCATAGCTTTAATAGGCATTTCTGCAACATCGTCTACAATTTCGACTGAGCCTATAGCTTTTGCTAGTATAAATCGAAGTTTATTGTGGCTACTTTTTTTATCATGGTACATAGATTTAATAATATCTTTAGATCTTAAATCAGGTGCCTGAATAGGTAGACCAAGTTTTTTTAATAAGTTTGTTATGCGCATAGGGACATCTTCATTACATAGTCCAGTTTCTACAGAGAGCAAAGCTGCCTGAACCATACCTATTGATAATGCTTCTCCGTGAAGGTATTCAGTATAATTAGTAAGAGTTTCAATCGAGTGCCCGAAGGTATGTCCGAAGTTGAGAATCATTCGATGCCTGCTCTCACGCTCGTCTCTTTCCACTACTTGTGCTTTGATGGCACAAGAAGTTTCAATAATGTGTTCTAAGCAATCAGGGTTAAGGGAAAGAATTTTTTCTGAGTTGTTTTCTAAAAAAGCGAACAGTTCTGGATCAGCTATGACTCCATATTTTACAACTTCGGCAAGCCCAGCTCGTAGTTCTTTTATAGGTAAAGTTTTTAGAGTATCAAGGTCGATTACGACTAGCTTAGGTTGATAGAATGTCCCAATCATATTTTTTCCACGCGGATGATTTACTGCGGTTTTGCCACCTACACTGCTATCCACTTGTGAGAGTAGGGTGGTTGGTATTTGAATAAATGGAATTCCACGCTGGTAAGTAGCTGCTATGAAACCGGTCAGATCTCCTACTACTCCCCCACCAAGGGCAATTAATACCGATTTTCGATCGCATTTCATCTCGAGCATACGATTGTATATTAGTTCTGCTTGCTGAAGTGATTTTGATGTTTCGCCTTCGGGAATTTCTATGATATCTGGGTAATGACCAGCCTTAGTTAACCCCGATTTAATTTGTTCTCCAAAAAACTTTTTCACAGAAGGGTGCGTAATAATGATGCTTCGACTTGGCTCAAGTCGGTTTGAAATAAATTCTCCAACCTTTGATAGAATATCTCGGCTGATTACAATATCGTAACTTCTTTCATCTAGACTTATATTTAAACACTTCATAAATTAACTGAGCCGTTTTTTTGTAGTAATAATGTAAGCTATATTAGCACTTTGGAAACCGTGTTTGAATCGTTTATGTATATGAGGGTTTTTATATTTATAGAGCTAAATCTAAAAAATTAATACAAACTAATCTTAATAATCATTTTATGTGCAATCTTACTTATAAAAATATTTAATATTTCGCCTGAATATCACCACATTGTTATGTTTTCATAGAATTAAGAAAATAATTCTCGGTTGAAAGCTAAATAATTTTAGACTACAGTCTTTTCTTATGAAACAGGTTTATTTGGATACATTTGGTTGCCAGATGAATGTGGCAGACACAGATAGGATGGAGCTATTGCTATTTCACTCGGGCTATATCCGCACTGGAAAAGTGCAAGACGCTGATTTAGTCCTTGTCAATACATGTTCCATTCGGGATAAGGCAGAACAAAAAATATACTCTCTAGCTAAAAATTTAAAACCACTTAAAGACGCTAACCCTGATCTGATTCTTGGTTTTACTGGTTGTTTGGCTCAACAAGAAGGGGAACAATTTTTAGAAAAAATGCCCTTTGTTGACCTTATTATGGGGCCTGATGGGGTGGAGCATATTGTTGAGGTGGTTGACGAGATCAAGGAAAAGAAAATACCTATAGTAAGGACCCAATTTGATAAGGAAATAAACTACAAAATCCCTGAGCTTGCTGGAAAAACTCCATTAAATCCAGGTCCAACTACGTTTGTTAATATAATCAAAGGTTGTGATAAATTTTGTACCTTCTGCGTAGTTCCTTATACGCGTGGGCGAGAAAAAAGCCGAGAAGCAGAAGAAATAGAACAGGAGGTTCGACTGTTGGTATCAAGGGGGGCGCGGGAAGTTATTTTGTTAGGACAAAATGTCAACGCTTATGGAAAGCGAGGGCTTAAGCGACCTGTTCCTTTTCATGACTTGTTATATCGAATTGCGTCTATTCCTGATCTGAAGCGTTTGCGATTTACCACCAGCCATCCAAAAGATTTTACTCCCGAATGTATTTCTGCTTATCGAGACATTGATATTTTGGTAAATCATCTCCATCTTCCTGTACAAAGTGGAAATAATCGTATTCTTAAAGAAATGCGTAGAATGCATTCGATAGAAGAATATGCCTCCATTATAGAGGAGCTTAAAATGGTTGTGCCAGATATGGCATTATCTACTGATATTATTGTGGGTTATCCGGGTGAGTCGGAATCAGAATTTGAAGATACTCTTGCCTTAATGGAAGAAATGAAATTTAATAATAGTTACATGTTCACTTATAGCTCCCGTCCTAATACACCGGCGCAAGACTTTCCTGACTCAGTGCCACAGTCAGTGAAGTCGTCTCGCTTACAAAGAACGATTGAATTACAAAAAAAATTAACCCTTGATCAGGGAAAAGAATTCATAGGCAAGGAAGTAGACGTTTTGGTAGAAAGTGAGAGCTTTAAACCAGGTTTGGATTTTAGGGGGCGCAATGCTCAATACTGGTCAGTTAACTTCATCGGAGACAAAGCACTAATTAGCCTGGGTGATATTGTGAAAGTTGTTGTAGAGGAAGCTTCCGGTCACATGCTAAAGGGTAGAGCTGTTTTGTTAAGCAAAGAGAAAAATAATGGGTTGTGTTATAAAAAGTAGTGGTAACGAACTGGTAGGCTGAATGGCAGTTTGTTTTTTTAATAGAAACCAAGCTGTGAATAAACTTCTTCTTCCAAAGAAGTCGCATGGGGGAGAATTATTTTAATGGCGAGCCTTGCATCATGAATGAACTTAAGATTTGGGATAACAGACCGATCAGCTAGGCGCGACAAAGTTTCCCTGCAAAAATGATCTAAATCATAAATTTTTTCTAAAAGGTCCTGTGGTAAATCTTTCAACCCCACCTCGTTTTTTTCAAGAAACCTTAAGATTTCTATAAGGCTAAGCTTAATGCCGACGGTTTGATCACGCAACTTAGAAGTTACTTTTGATTCGGGTTGTTTCAAATCCAAGCAAATTTTCTTTAATAACTTTCTTAGATGTTTATAAAATATTTCGTGTTGATTCTGGTTGCTAAATACCTTTCCTTCACCACCAAATAAGATTTTAAAAACAGATTCTAATTTGTAGGTTTGTGACCCCATAATTGTATAGAGTATGGAAACGAATTCATCCTTATTGAAAGCTAGCTTTAAATCCTGAAATATCATATCAAGCGACCCAGTTTCACCTTTAGATACTCTTGGTTTTTCTTCACGCACCGGTTTGTTTAGATGATATTTTGAACCAGGAACTAGTCTTCCTCCGTCTTCTTCGGAACCTATGACTTCTAGCTCAGTTAATGATTCTATAAAATCCATCAAAGAAAAAGCCGGAATATTTAGTAAATTTTTGTCTATATGAAAAAGAGTGCATAAAAGCTGTTTTTTAAGATCTGTTGAGCAAAAAGAATCAATTGCACAAAGTTCTGTCAGGATTGTTTCCATCGAAACAAAAAGTGATCTTATTTTTAGGCGAGCTAGATGCATTTTGTTTTTTTGGCAGGGTTGAACTTGGAAAATACCCTTTTCATAATTTACAAGTTTTATGCATAAAAAATCGCCTTCTTTTAGTTTGTTTTGATGGATTATATGGGTTATATCCCAAGCAGTAACTAGGAGAGAACTTTTTTCTAGAACCCAATTATTTAATTTAATTTCATCAGGAAAATGAGTTGGATTCGAATATTGATAATAAGGAACAATATCTTCAATAAGAAATGGTAGTTTTTGTTTTGGAATTTCATTGCCATCTAAAGAAAGAAAGGTGAGGTCGGATTCTTTCTTTTCGTTTGAAATAAAAGGGATGAGTCTGTGTCCTGGGAAAAAAACTTTTTTATTAATTTCAAAGTTATTTAAGCGAATTGATAAAGAAAGGTTTTTAAGTTTTTGTAAAGCTGTAGGAATAGGTAAATAATCATCTGCATTGGTCTCAATTAGATAATTATGAGTCGATAGTTTTTTCTTTAATCTTTTTAAGGTTGATACAGGTATTTCTTGTTCCCACTTTTCCCTAATTTTTTTTTCAAAGTCCCTAGAAGAAAAGTGGCTATTTGACCCAAGGATTAAGTTTTCAGCTAATTTATTGAGGGTTAACTTGGCGGGCATAGTTTTAATAATATTTTCTAAATCTGGAGTGCTGGGCAGTTGGAGTTAAAAATTATCAGGCTGGTTTAATTAATTTTAAAAATCCATACTTTTATTACCACTTGGGGAGCTAAAGTCCTTTCTGAAAATAGCTTTTTTTGATGGTTCTTAGTTACAACTTCACTGAGGAAGCTAGCATATATTATTACAGGAGGAAAGTCTTTTTTAAAAAAGACAAAATATTTTTGATGTTATTGATTTATATTTTTTGGAGCGATATGATATTTCTTATGTGTTCAAACTGAACAGGAAGTACTTTTTAATCCTTTTACGAATTTAAGAATCATATTTAAATACCATTAGAAATTTACTATCAATGGAGTTTTATTATGGCACTCAACTTAGAGCCTGTTTACAGAGAAATATTTGAGAAATTTAAGACGCGTAAAAAATTTACAATTCGATCAGTAGAGAAAAATATATTAATAGTTGATCAAGATGAAGAGATTTGCGGACAAAAGGAACCACGTTCATTTGAGTTTAAAAGCCCTAGAGAGTTTGAGGAGTTTGTCCGCTTAGAAAACCAGTTTGAAAAAGACATTGAGAGTCAACTTCAAGGCAACAAGATGCCCTATCGCTGATTTTGATAGTATATTTAAAAATTTTTTTTAAGTTTTCTGGAATGCCTTTTTATCTCTAATTTTTCCAAGAAGAATTTCCTGATAATACGTGTTGTTTTTAATTTATTGAGCATAGTTTGTTTTATCTCGGATAATTTCCCAGAACGAGTGCTGAGTTTTTGCTACCAAAAGATATACAATTGCTTATGGCAATATTTAGTTTTTTTTCCCTTCCAGTATTTGGAATGTAATCCAAGTCACAGTCCGGATCAGGGTTTTCTTGATTAATAGTTGGTGTTAAAAAATTATTATATAGAGAAAGCAGAGAAACCGTGACACCAAGTGCTCCTGATGCACCTTGAGGGTGGCCGGTCATCGACTTTGTTGAACTGACTGGAATTTTAGGTGATAGGCTATTAAATAAATTTTTGACTGCTAGAGTTTCTACTTTGTCATTGACGATTGTGGAAGTTCCATGAAAATTAATGTAATCCACTTGCTCCTTATTTATTTTTGCATCTTTAAGAGCCAAGTGAATAGCACGGCTTGATTGCTTGCCGTCCGGCATAATAGTTACTCTGTGATATGCATCACAAGTTGAGCCGTACCCAAGGACCTCACCATAAATTTGTGCATCACGACGATTTGCGTGTTCTAATTCTTCAAGGACTAGCATCCAACTTCCTTCTGATAATACAAAACCATCTCGATCAAGATTAAAAGGGCGAGAACCACGCGTTGGATCATCGTTATATTGAGTTGGGTTGACCCGCATTCGCTCGAATCCGACCATCATTGCAGGAGTAACACAAGCCTCAACGCCACCAGTTAAAACCCAGTCTTCCTGTCCAGATCGAATAGTATTAAATGAATATCCGATTGCATCTGTGGAGCTAGTACACCCGTTTGAGGTTACATGGCTGCGTCCTTGAAGGCCAAAATACATAGAAATTTCGCTCGAGAGCATTCCAACTAACGAATTTGAAATAGCATAAGGGCTGATTTTATTCTTTCGATCAGAAAAATATATTTGAAATTGCTGTTCAGAAAAATCAAACCCTGCACCTCCGGTACCTACTATCACACCAAGGCTTTCAAAATCATCTTCATCGAATTGTGTGAGGTCTATGTCCGAATCATGCAATGCTTCCTTTGAGGCAGCAATTGCTAATGGTACGGATCTGGAAAGTTTTTTCAGATCTGGCTCGGAATAATGTTCTGAGGGGTCGAAATCTTCAATTTCTCCCGCTATTTGACAGGATAAGCCGGTAGGGTCAAAGCTTGAAATACGCCGGATTCCGCTGATACCATTGCAGGTGTTTTGCCAAAAATTGCTTTTACCTATCCCGTTTGGACTGACTGCACCCAAACCGGTAACTACTACTCTACGGGGCATATTTTTTTATAATGAAATTAAGCTATATGGGTTATGTTAACATAGTGGTCTGAATAAGGACAACGCTACTTGTAAACAGTCCAGTTTGTATTTTAGCTGTTTTTTTTGATATATGGATCATTAAAAATCATTAAGCTTCTAACTCCAACCTCCTTCTGAAAAGGCTCAGACTAAGAGTCAACTCAGAACCTAAAAATTTGAAAACCAACCTTTCTCTAAAAGATTTAACCGGACAAATGATTATCACCGGATTTGGTGGTACCTCTCTCGACTCGGAATTAGAGGAACTGATTGTAAATTCTCGTATTGGAGGGCTGATCTTATTTGAGCGTAATTTTGAAAGTCCAGAGCAATTGATTCGGTTGATTGATGATCTTCAGTCTTTAGCAATGTCATGCCCAGCTTCTGCGCCATTGTTTATTTCTGTGGATCAGGAAGGGGGGAGAGTAGCCAGATTGAAAGGTCCATTCAGTAATTTCCCTCAACCAAGTTGTCTTGGGCAAGCTCAATCTGAATCTCTTGCTCATCGCTTTGGATTAGCACTTGGTCGAGAAATGCAGGCGGTAGGGGTTAATGTGGTATATGCACCGGTCCTTGATGTGAATACCAATCCAGCTAACCCCATTATTGGAACACGGGCTTTGAGTGATATACCTGAGTTGGCAGGCCGAATGGGTAAGGCGGTCATAGATGGAATTCAGGAAGCGGGGGTTTTACCTGTCGGTAAACACTTCCCGGGGCACGGAGATACTGATAGAGATTCTCATCTTGAATTACCTTATGTAAACCGTGATGCAGATTCACTGGAAAAAGTTGAACTAGAACCTTTTGTTCAGACGGTCAGTCATGGAATGCAAGTAATCATGACAGCCCATGTGATTTACTCAGTATGGGACGATAAACTACCAGCGACTTTTTCTCCGTTTATTTTGAAAAATATTTTAAGAGAAAAATTGGGTTTCGGTGGACTTATTATTACTGATGATTTAGAGATGAAAGCGATAGAAAAACATTTTCCATTTGAATCAATTCCAAGACTTGGATCTATAGCAGGTGTGGACCTTTATCTTATTTGCCACGATCGAAAAAAAACTTTATCACTACAAAATCAGATGATCCAAGATATTAAGGAAGGGAGAATCGATCAAAAGCAGATTGAATGTTCTGCCCAAAAAATTTTAGATTTTAAAAAGAAAATAATTTTCAGCCCTCATGGAAAAGAAAATCTTTATGACCTGGCAAGGGATCACATTAAGCTTATCCGAGAAATGAAATCATACCTTCCGTAATGCGAACTTCCTCTATAGGAACAAAAAAACTATCCCTATTTTTTTATGAATAGTTATCCATTAAAACTACTTTGGTTAGTCCTAATTTATTTAGTGTTAGTCGCCTATTTATATTCATTTTCTAATTATGGCCTCAACGTATGGGATGAAGGTGGGTATGCTAATGGAACCCTTCGGACCTTAAACGGTGAGAAAGCTATGGAAGATTTTAATCCTAGTGGATATCTTTCTGGGCGCTATATCTATGGAGTAATATTTTTTAAACTATTTGGAATAAGTATTCAGAGTCTTCGCATTGGAGTGATTCTAATAACCCCAATCATGATCTTCATGGTTTACAGTATTTCCCGCCACATCATGCCACAAAGCTTTGCCTTTCTTACAGCGGTTTTTGTTCTTTCAGCACCAGGAATGTATTACAATCGATTTTTTACTTTCTTTTCCGTTCTTAATTTGTATTTGTTGGTGCGTTGTGTGGGAAAAGTTCAACCTCAACGATACTTGTATTTGGCTGGAGCCATTTTACTGAGTGGGTTTTTTAAGTTCGAAGTCGCGCTGTTCTCCTTTTTATGCAGTGTTGTGATTCTTACCATTCAGTCTTTTCTTAGAACAAAACAGCATCTTTCGTTAATTGAGGAAGGTCAAGTTTCTATTATAGGTCAAACCAAGTTCTGGATAAGCATAGGACTGCTTGTTTTGATTCTAATTTCCGGTGTATCCTTTTTATTTAAAAAAGATTTCTTTAACCTAGCCGTTAATATGGTTTTAGGTTCTTATCATGTTTGGGGCAATCCATTCCCTAGCCTCTTCCCATTTTTTAAGTTATGGAATGAGTTAGGATCACATGAGATGTTTCAGCGGTTACTTTTTTATATTCCAGTATGGATTTATTCGGGGGTAGCACTATTTATTACTATAAAAATAATTAAGCAAAGAGGCGTTAAATCTATCGATCTGTATGTGTTGTCTATTTTGTTAATTGGGGTTTGTGCATATGGACTAGTTTTGTGGCGGACCGGATTTGATAATCTCTTGCGAACTCTTCCCCCAGCTTATATTTTGTTTTGTTATATTCTTTTTTTAGCCCGGGGCCGTTTGCTTTCTTTAGCGGAGATGCTGACGCAAGAATCAGCTTTTTTGCTGCTTATTCGTAAGACGACTATTAATGTGGTTACAGTATTTCTCCCGTTTTTATTTTTTTATGAAATGAACACAAACCATGGATTTTACGCGGGGACAATAGGTGCAGTAAAGCAGGAAACGGCTTTATTGGATATGCCTAGAGCTAAAGTTTATACAAATCATGCTGAAGCTAAGTGGGTTGAGGAAGTTGTAGACCGTATTGAAACCCACTCTGAAGTTGGTGACCCTATTCTAGCTTTACCTTTGAATCCTATTTTTTATTTTTTAACAGACCGTAAAAACCCAACAAAATATGACTGGGTTTTACCTGGAATGCTTAATGAAAAAGACGAGAAAAAAGTAATAGAGCAATTACAAGCAAGCCCACCGAAAGTAATAGTTTTTGTGGATATCCCGATCGATGGAAAGGAAGATAGACGATTAGCTAACTATACTCCGCTTATTTATAGTTATCTCGCTAAAAATTATATATTTGAAGAAATGATAGGAATGTTTCAAATTCTTTTGCCAAAGTCAGAGGATCAATAAAACCTAGGCACACATAATTCAGGAGTGGATTACGTTATTGTACCGATAAATGTTTCCACTTTGGCCCGGAGGAGTGATGCCACTCTCTTTGAGAAAGCAATCAATAATATCCTTGATCTCTTCGACGGATGCTCCAGATTCTTGTACTTCAGAAACTTTTGCAAGAATTGAGGTCCGTTATTCTTCTTTTAGGCTTTGACCAAACTGACTAATAACATTTTCATTACTGAGTGGGCCACCCGGTCTTTTTGGTGCAGAATTCTGACTTAATGATGCCCCGATAGACTGGAGAGATCTGTCTTATTCTCTTTATCAGATCGCGGAATGTTAATAGCTTTAATTAGAGATAAGCTAAGGAAACATCTACGAGCAAACAATGGGTGTAATCTCCAAATATTTAGAAAACTTTTCAGCTGTTTTCCAAAGGCTAATTGTTATAAATTTAGGTCGTTAAGATTAGGCTGCTATTGTTAGGCGGTAGGAAATAAACTGATTTATTGTGCTAAGAAAGATTTTTTTAAACAGGAGCTTCGCTTTTGGATTCGGCTTCGATAAGCCGCATGGTATAAAGGTGGTGGTATAAATTTTCGTTTTCCATTAGCTCCTTATGGGTGCCTGATTCGACGATTTTCCCCTTGTCTAGGACAATAATTTTGTCTGCATTGTGAACGGTGCTGAGTCTATGAGCAATTATGAAAGTAGTACGCCCTACCATTAGTTTTTCCAAAGCGTCTTGAATTAGCATTTCAGATTGATTATCCAGAGCCGAAGTCGCTTCATCAAGAACGAGAACCTTTGGGTTTTTGAGTAAAGCGCGGGCAATGGCTATTCTTTGGCGTTCTCCGCCGGAAAGTTTGGTCCCTTTTTCACCAACCAAGGTGTCGTAACCATTAGAGAACTCAGTTATAAACTCGTGTGCATTTGCGGACTTTGAGGCTTCTATCATTTCTGTTTCCGTGGCGTCAAGCTTTCCATAAATAATATTTTCTCGAATGGTTCCACCAAATAATAGAGTTTCTTGAGGTACTAAGGCGACTTGACTTAGATAACTTTCTAGATCAAGAGATTTTAAATCATCTCCGTCTATTTGAATTTCGCCAGACTGTGGATCGAAAAATCTAAGTAGTAATTGAACAGTGGTAGATTTCCCTGCACCACTGGGGCCAATTAAAGCGACTGTTTTCCCAGGATGGATGTCAAAACTTACATTATTTAAAACAGGTGTGCCATCTTCATAACCGAAAATAACCTCATTAAAAAAAACATGGCCCTTAAGAGATTTGAGTTTGACAGCATTTTCTGGGCTGTTGACCAAAGGTTTGGTGTTTAAAATTTCATTAACTCTACGCATAGCACCTAATGTTTCTTGTAATTGGGTGTAGATTTTAACAAAGGTACCTATCGGCCCTGCCATAATTAGTGCGTAAAGAAAAAAGGCGGCCAATTCTCCAGGAGTTGTGGTTCCTTGCATAACTTGTTGACCTCCGTACCAAATCAATATAGTCGAAACAAGAAAAGTAAGACCTAAAATCAATGGACCGAACGAAGATGAGATGCGCACCTTTCCAATAGATTGTTCAAATGCGTTCTCGATTTCATTTTCGAATCGTTTTTTTTCGTGCGGTTCACGAGTATAGGATTTTACAATTTTAATAGAAGAAGCAACTTCCTCAAGTACAACTAGTGCCTGTGCGATTCTATCTTGTACTTTTTCTGAAAGATTGCGTAGACGTTTCCCAAAAATACGTGCGAACAACATCAATGGAGGTAAAACAAGAAGGATTAATCCTGTAAGTTTCCAATTGAGATAAAAAATAATAGCTAATGCTCCTACTAAGGTGATCGTTTGTCGTAAAACGGCGACAGGAATTGATACCAGAGCGTTTTGAATGACAGTAATGTCATTACTCATTCTAGACAAAATTTCACCCACACGTCTGCCTTGGAAAAATCGCAAAGAAAGAGACTGAATATGAGAAAACAGCTCAATCCTAAAATCGGCTATAACTCGGTGCCCGATAAAACTTAAAATATAATTATGCGTAACTGCAAAAGCCGCTTGGAACAAAATGATAATTACTAGGTCTCGGGTAAGGCTGTTCAAAAGATCGGAATTTTTTAGGACTACAACAGCGTTGATCATATTCCTTACAATTAGAGGCAAAGCCAGGCTAATCATTGATGTTAAAACGAGGCACGCAAAGGCAAAAATAATGCTTTTGGTATAGGGGCGAGCATATTTTAGAATATTTGAAAAATCTTTCATTTATTCACAGATTCTTAGTAGAAATATGATTTTGAAAAATTGGAATGAGTATAATACCCCCTACCTAGATATATATCAATGATTTGTGAGTGCGAATGAGCAGGTGCTCATTTATTTTTAAAGGCATCCAGAGCATTAAAACGAAACCACCGAGACCTTAAATATCCAGAATTCGATAAAATACTTAATTCTAAAAAAAAATTTTTAAAAAATAGACTAAAGTTTTAAATAGATTAACCGTTACAGATGATACGGGAAGTTTTCTATTGATTAAAATACGGCAGAAAAACAATTAAACAATTAAACAATTTTTATGATGCTTAATTAATGTCCCAGTCCAGTTTTTTAATGATTTAAAAGGTTGATATCATGGATTCTCAGGCAATAGGGCCGATAGAAAAAAATTCAATTCAGGTAGACCGAAAGCCTTCTTCAGAAGGTAGCAAGGTGCCCACTGGTGGATCAACTACAGGTCAACAAAATGATACAGTTTCATTGTCGCAACGTGGACAAGCAGCAGTTAGTCAGCAACTCCAAAGCAGAAACGGTGGTCCGACTGGTTCTGAATTAAGAAGAATCGACGTGACAGATGATAATCAATTTGTTGTCAAGATTGTAGATGGTCAGACTCAAAAGGTAGTGCGCCAAATCCCTAAGGAAGAAGAAGTCCGCCTTAAACAAGCTATTCAAGAAAACTTGGATGTTTTGGTAGATGGTTCTGGTAGTGGCGAAACTTTAGACGATAGCATTTAAAGTAAACCTTCCGCTGCTACTTTAGAATTAACCATTTACTTATTCGATCTAGATTTTTTGGTTTGCACAAATATAGTTAATAGCTTGCGGTAAAGAACCACAAGTTTGCTCAAATATACCCAACAGCCCTATTTTTTTGCAATCATTCGAAGTATTAAAAAATTGTGACCGGTCTTAATCGTCGGGTGAATTGAGATTTTTCATAAAGCGGGCTGTGATTTCTTCTGGAGTGTGGTTTACTCGTCCTGTCGATTTGTCAAAAGAAGGTTCAACTTTAATTAACAGAAAAGATGGACCATCTTTTTCCGTTAGTTCTTGAAAGGCTCCCTTGATATAGTTTTTGTTTGTCACCTTTTTTACTTGGAGATACCCAGCACTTTGGGCAACTTTTTCCAAGGATACTGAATTAGATAGAGACCGTTGATTTCCTGTCGATTCGTAGGCTTCGTTATCTATGACAATGTGAAGAAGGTTTTTCGGAGCGGCTGCAGCAATCATAGCCAATGTTCCCATTGACATAAGAACATTTCCGTCCCCATCAATAATTATGGTTTTTTTGCTTGGACAACTTACGGCTACTCCAAGTCCAATAGATGATGCAAGTCCCATGGAGCCGATCATGTAGAAATTTCCCTCTCGATCTTTAATATTAAAAGATTCGCGGCAAATGTATCCATTAGCGTGTATTACCGGTTCGTCACCAAGGAGTGGGATAATTTCTTCAAATGCCTCAGTGCCCTTCATTAAAATACCCCTTCCCAACAAGTAAAGTGTATGGAAGGCCCTCATCAATCTTTTGGCAAGCAGTGTTTAAAGAGGCCTCATAGTTTTCAGGAGACAGAACAGAATATTCCATGCTGGAAGTTTTTAACAAGTTCTGATTGATTTCTCCCATTATGATATGCTCCGGCGCATCGTTGCCGTCTTCACCTCTCCAACTCATGATCACAAGAACGGGGATCTTGTAAATTAGATTTAAAGAAGTAAAAGCGTTGAGACAGTAACCCAGTCCCGAGTTCTGCATTAGTAAAACGGGTAGCCTGCCAGAAAGATAGGCTCCTGCACAAAGTCCAACAGCAGCATCCTCTCTCACAGCAGGGAAATAAGGTGTTTTTGGGTTGTCATCAATAATGCGAATCAACCCTGAAAGGAGAGAACATGGTACACCAGTGTAAAAATTAAACCCCTTACTTAAAAGAAGTTTAGAAAATATTTTAGAAGATAACATAGAAGATATTTAGAGCTTTACCAATTTTCAATATTGCGTTCGCCGCCAAATGTTTTTTGTAATTCATGAATACGTTTAACATACTCCTTAATACCTTCCAGGCCTTTGAATTCAACTCCCAGATTTATAGCGGCTTGATTTGACATAGGTTTCCCCTCGTCACCCATTACCCCTTCAACTTCTCCAAATGAGTCGACTACTTCAGAGATCATTCTGCCTAATTCCAGATTATGTATATGTCCGTCAACTAGGTGATAAATTTTCCCCAAGGCTTCACTGTTGCCCAAAACTTTTGTGATTGCCTGACAAACAGCGTCGATCGAGACATATTTAGTACTCCCTTTAACATCTACGTTGTAGTTAGTAGATAGAAAGTCTACCGTTTCAAACCATTCAGACTTTGGAAGATCGGGGCGCACTCCATAAACTGTCACTGGACGGAGAATAGTGATATCAAAGGCACGATTTCGCGCGTAAAAAAAACAAAATGATTCGATTGAAGACTTTATTGCCCCATAAAGTGAACTTGGTTGGACTGGGTGAGACTCATCAAGTGGGCGAGATTCTCCAACTGATGGCTGAATAGTTCCAAATACCGCGCATGCACTCATAAAAATCACTTGTTTCACTTTAGCGACTTTTGCCGCTTGGAGCAGGTCGTATGAACCGTTTACATTCACTGTGACATACTCATCCTCAGTTTTGGCAGGACCAGGAAAGTGAGCTAGATGAATTAATACTTCTGCCCCTTCTACCAATTGTTGGAGAGATTCTTTATCTTCAAGACCTCCAATAACGTAGTCTACATCCTCATAAATTTTTAAATGGTCGACGATACTGTTTTCCCGAATCAGTGCTTTAATATCATTAGTACTTCCGTCTTCATTAGGAGCGGATAGCAATTTAACTAAATGGGATCCAACTAAGCCGGTTACCCCGGTGATAGAGATTTTCATATACAAACTCCAGTATTGCTTTGCGTGGAATAAGGTAACACTTGATTTAACTTTTCCGGGGCATTTATTTTTAATTAAAATTTAGAAACATAAATTTAAAAGCCCGAAAAAAAACACCAAAGTATTTAATAAAATTCTAAATGGAGCAATAGATTAGCAAGTGTAAATTTCAATCGACGACCAGAACTTGAAATAGGGATTAAGAGATTATGTATAACTGTTACGCCTTTAGTCAACCCGTTTTTTTAATTTATTTAATTACGATTTTAGAGAAGTCAGCAATATTTGAAAATAGAAGAGAGATATGCTTCAACAAACGAAGCCTATTTTTTCTAAGTTTATCTTCTTTGGTCATGACCATAATCTGTTCAAAAAATTCATCTACAGTTTCCTTGAGCTCGACAATTTTTTCCAGAGCTTGGGGGAATTGTTTTTTGTTTAGACAATTTTCTATTGGTTCTTTAACTCGCTTATATTCATCGTAAAGTTTTTTTTCCGCATGCTCATTAAATAGAGATGTCTGGATGTCGCCATCCGACTCATCATTCAATATACTAATTACTCTGCGGAATGTTGTAGCAAGGGGTTCAAAATAAGGTTGTTTTTTTAAATCGGATAATGCTACTACCTTCTGCCTTACGTCTACTAACGAGTCTATATTTGCAGATAATACGGCATCAATAGCATCGTAAGGATATTCTTCAGCGATTAAAATGGTCTTATATCTTTGAGAAAATAGAGCTTGGGTGTGCCTGTGAATGTCGTTAGAAGTGAGCTTTATTTTGCCGGCAAGTAGATTTATTCCTTTTTGGATTAGTTCATCTAGTGAAACTTGCCAATTTTGATTGGCCATAATTTGAATAATACCTAGAGAATGGCGTCTTAATCCATAAGGGTCCTCTGAGCCGGACGGAAGGAGCCCTACACCTATACAACCAAGAATAGTGTCAAGCTTATCTGCAATTGAAATAATGGACCCAACTGTAGTAGAAGGGGGGGCATCTCCAGAAAAAGCGGGCCGGTAATGCTCTTTAATGGCTATACTAATCTCAGAGTCTTCTCCTGAATGATCAGCGTAATAGCCACCAATAACCCCTTGCAGTTCCGGAAATTCGTACACCATTTGAGTAACTAAATCTGCTTTGCAAAGCCAAGCGGCTCGGGAAGATAGTTTGATTTTTTCAGGACAAACTTCAGCTGCCAAAAACTCGGCAAGAGCGACAATACGGTTTACTTTTTCATACGAGCTTCCCAGAGTTTTTTGAAAGGTTACGTCTTTTAATGATTCTACAAAGTCCTCTAATTTTCTTTTTCGGTCTTCATCAAAGAAAAACCGAGCATCTTCAAGTCTAGCTCGAAGAACTCGCTCATTCCCAAGCTGAATCTCGTCACCTGGCCCAGGTTGTACATTGCTTATAGTAATAAAATAGGGCAATAAGCTCCCATTTCCGTTTTCCAAGGGGAAATACTTTTGATGGTATTTCATAGTGGTAATGAGTAACTCGCTAGGTAAGTCAAGAAACCGTTTTTCAAGGTTTCCTCTTATTGCAAAGGGATATTCAACTAGATAGTTTACCTCTTCTAGTAATTCTGGGTCTAGTTTTACGATACCTTTTACTTCACTAGCAAGCAAAGTGACTTGATCAACTATAGATTTTTTTCTGGCTATTGGATCAATCATAAGAAAATGTTTTTTGCACGATTCAAGATAACTTTCAATTCCGTTTACTTTAAAGGAATCGGGACGCATGAACCTATGTCCACGTGAAATGTCAGCACAGGGAATTCCTTCATAGCTGAAATTTAGGGGTTTTGATTCAAAAAGTGCAACGATCCAGTGTAGAGGCCTAACGAAAGGAGACTCTCGGTTTCCCCAGCGCATCTTTTTTTGGAAAGGTATGTTGCTTATAAGAGCTGGGAAAAAATTGTTCAGAATGGTCGCTGTGGGTTGCCCTATTTTTTCTATTTGGGCACAAACCACATCACCCTTAGGTGTTTTTTTAATAGTTAGTTGGGAAGGGTCTATTCCTTTTCCTCGCGCAAATCCTAGAGCTGACTTGGTAGGATTTCCTGCTGCATCGTAAGCTAGCTTGATATTAGGTCCGAAGTGCGTTTCTACAGTATCCTCTTGTTGGCGGCCCACATCGTCAAATGAAATTACAAGGCGTCTTGGAGACCCCATAACTCTAGGCTTGCTGGCTTTAATCCGGTTTTTTTTTAAAAAAGAGGGCAATTCTTCTTTTAGATAGTCTAAGGCCAGGCCCATGAAACGAGATGGGATTTCCTCGGTACCAATTTCTAAAAATAGTTCTGGCATAGATGAATAAAATTTTTTTTAAAAAATTAAATGATGACCAGGCTTAGAGCAAAATCTGGGTTTGCAAACTCTCAATATAAAGGTTCGATGATAGTTGAAGTTGTTTATTTATCAAGAAAAAAACAAGATTCATTTTTTCTTGTTATTGTTAATCAGGAAAAATACTTATTGATAATAAAACTAAACAGGGAATTTTTTTAGTAAAGGATGATCCATTTCTTTTCTTTGGGAGACATATTCTTGGGCGCAGAGGCGGGCAAGTTTTCGGACCCGTCCTATGTACCCCGTTCTTTCCGTGACGCTAATTGCACCTCTAGCATCAAGTTGATTGAATGCGTGAGAACATTTTAACGTGAAATCATACGCGGGTAAAACGAGTTTTTTTTCTAAGAGTTCAAATGCTTCGGCTTCATACATTTCAAACCACTCAAGGAAACGTTCTTTGCTTGAGGCCTCAAAGTTAAAACGGGAGAATTGTTTTTCTGTTTCTAAGTGTACGTCTTCATATTTTATGGTGTTGTTCCATTGGAGGTCATATACATTATCGATATTTTGCAGATACATCGCTATACGTTCTAATCCGTATGTTAATTCTACAGTGACGGGTGAAAGGTCTATTCCTCCGACTTGCTGGAAATACGTAAATTGGGTTATTTCCATTCCATCTAACCATACTTCCCATCCTAATCCCCAAGCACCTAGCGTAGGAGACTCCCAATCATCTTCTACAAATCGAATATCGTGTTTTTTAGGATCAATTCCTAGGGCAACAAGGCTTTCTAGATAGAGTTCTTGAGCGTCGTCAGGGGAAGGCTTCAGAATTACCTGATACTGATAATAATGTTGGAGGCGGTTAGGATTTTCTCCATATCGTCCGTCAGTAGGTCTTCGTGAAGGTTCTACATAGGCGGCGCTATAAGGTTCTGGGCCAAGGACACGAAAAAACGTAGTGGGATTAAATGTTCCTGCTCCTACCTCAATATCATAGGGTTGGTGAATAACGCATCCACGTGAAGACCAATAGTTTTGTAATGAGATAAAAACATCTTGAAATTTCATAACTGCCTGTCTATCAAACACTTTTCTAAAAGTCAACTCAACGATAGTTACTTGTTATATTGTAATTGAGGTAGCTAGTAATATATCTTTACCTAAAACCTTTTATAAAATTATTATTTTAAGTACGTGGCAAAATTGTTACCTTTCTAACAAAACTAAAACTTGTTATTTTTTTTAGAATTAAGCTATGCACAGTGTTTATCGTACAGTATCCATAAAAGATGTGTTACGCATAGTAGATTTCTGCTGTAGTAATACTATAAAAAATGGCGGATTATTTGAGGTCTATCCTGACGCTGGGGGGAATTTATTTATGGTTATTGTGAATTCATGTTTTGAATTGGATTCCAGGTATCAGCTGAGGCCATTAGGTTCATTTTATTGCAATTATGCAGGTCCGGGAGTAATAACAATCGAGGAAGAAGATCCCCATTTCGATGGGGTTGAGTCTCGCAGTAGGCATGTCATTGCAATTAAACAAGTCATTGACATCCTCATTGCAGAGGGTTTTCCTGGGGCCAAAATTAGCTTCAAAGAGTTGCCAGCTTTAAAACTTTAAGTAGAGTGATTGCGTGAATAAAATAAAAGGACCATGAAAGTTTAGGGCAATTTGAATCAAGTTAACTATCGACCAATGTTCACCTCGATTAATCCACCATTTGATAAAAAAATTACATGATTAGGGTGAATAGATTTTAAAATTGAGCCTTGAATCGTTTCACCTACTCGTAATTTCAGATTACTATTACTTTTTGTGTTCGCAATAATGTGGTTGGATGAGTTGTCCTTATCAAAAAATATAATTCCCTTAACTTTAATACCTGGAATGACCCCGCTTTGAATTTTTGACGATATAGCGGGGTTATTTTTCGCTAAAGTAGTTTTAGACCAAATATGATTTTCGGTTTTTTCTAGATCGTTATAAGTTGAGATCTCTGGAGCTTTTCCGGGTAGTAGTTGAGTGACTTGCTTAAGTGGAATATGTTTATTAGATTCTGGCTTTAAGGCTAGCTCGTTGTTTGAAATTGCTGCCATTGGAACTCCTTCAAAAGCACGAAGTCTAGATGGATCTTTGAGAAGTAGTGCTTGTTCTATTGGTTTATTATTGGGTATATGTTTGAGTGGCTTTGGTCTTTCGGAGCTTGATGACCAATAATAAGAAGCAGTTCCTCCAAGAATCAATAAACTGACTACTATAACTATTAGTAGAAAAAAATTATGCCGATCTAATTTTATTGATTTTTGGTAAGCCTGATCTTCTTTGAGGAGCATTCCCTTCAGGTCAAGTTTCTGATTGAGGGTACTTTTTTCCTCTTCAAGTTTTCTTAAAGTTTTGAGAATAGTACTCATGGATTAAGAAGCTTTGGCGTTTGGTAAATATTTGACAGACCATACAACATTATTTTACTTTCAGTCCCAAATTGGCCGTCATCTTTAATATGGTGTTTGCGCTGGAACTTAGCCACTGATAGTTCAGTTTTAGATCCGTAAGAAGGTGCTTCCCTTCCCTTAAATAATCCAAGTAATCGAAGATTTTTTTGTAACCAGATGGCTTGCTTGCCTTTAAAGCCAGTTCCAAAATGTTCCGGCAAACTCTCAAAGTCTTTCCATAAAATTATGGCTTTATGCGTCCACATAAGATCAACTGTTTTAAGAGGCATTTCGATCCGATCCACTGAACCAAATATCCCGTTTTCACCATTTATAGAAACCAGCGAAATATATTTTGTTCCTTGAGAGTTAGGAAGAGCAACTTCTAGAATTGCTGGGTAATTGAAAACAGCGAGCTTGTCAAAGTTTGCGTTAAGATCGTATGCTAAAAGTTTCTGTTCCTCGGCGATAGATTCTAGGAGAGTTTCACCCTTGTTTTGATAAGAGGCAACATCTATATGCCATTTTTTCAAAATCCAATTGGTAGCTTCAAGTCGGCTTTCGTTAATAGATAAACTCGCAAGATAGGTTACGAGTTTATCTTGTTGAGAAATAATCAGCGGTTTGGTGCTGGGGATGCGCCGAGGATTTATAAGCTTAGTTGTAGGAGCATTGTCCGGGGAATTAGCTTGGTGGTTAGGTATCACGGGTTTCAGCTTTTCTAGGGTTAAATTTCCTGACTGAGGTAAGTCTATAATAGGTACCTGAGGTTTTGAGATAATAAGATTTTTAGGGATGATGGGATTTTCTTTAATTATCAAATTAAGATCTTTTTCTTCTAAACTTTTTTTGTTGAAATCTGGCAGCATCAAGTAGTTAATACCAAATAAGAGCATGCTCAAAGTAAGTAATCCAGGGAGAATAGTTTGCCATAAACTGTTTCTCCAGGTTGTAAGTGGGTTGAGTCCTCCAACGTCTTTTACAGCTGGTCGCACAATCTTTGGGGTAATTTTTTTGGTATTCATTGTATATGCAATGAGCAATGACCGGTCTGCTAAAACATTTATCATGCGTGGAATACCATGAGAATATTTATAAATTAATTCGATCGCAGGACGTGAAAATTGAACTTTGCCCTTCCCTAACGCAACATTAATTCGGTGTTGGATGTACCCCCTAGTTTCATCACCGTTAAGCGGCAAAAGTTCCCAGCTTATGGTGATGCGCTGACGAAGTTGGCGCAATTCATTTTTTTTAAGTAATTGATCGAGTTCTGGTTGACCAATCAAAACAATCTGTATCAACTTTTCTGTCTCTGTTTCTAGGTTTGACAGGAGGCGTAATTGATCCAAGACTTCTACCTTTAAAGCTTGTGCCTCGTCTATGATAACGACTACTCGGTTTCCTTTTTTTCTCTCATTTAGCAGAAATGCATTTAGAATATCTACGAGCTTTTTTTTACTATCAGTTTCACAAGGTAAGCCTAGTTCCGAGTTTATGGTTTGTAAAAGTTCGACTTCATTAATTGCTGGGTTAAATACGTAGGCTATACTAAAATCAGCATGGAGTTCCTTTAGAAAACTTCTACAGATCATAGTTTTACCTGTTCCTACTTCTCCTATGATTTTAAGAAATCCATTGTTTTCTTGAAGGCCGAATACTAGGTGCGCTAGAACTTCTTTATGCTTAGGACTTAGGTATAAATATTTCGGATCTGGAGTGAGGTCAAACGGTTTTTCTGAAAACCCGTAATAATCGCGATAAACATTTTGTCGCATAGATTTTTGATTTGACAGTTTATTTTTTTGAAGAGATAGCTTCATTTGGTGCCCGGCTGCCTGAACTGAGTTAGGGATTAAGCTTGCCCCTTGACTGCTAAGTGATTTGTTATAGGCCGAACGTTTTTTATCGTTGGATAGAGTGTCGTATGCTTCTTGGACCAAAGCAATGCGTGTTTCAATGGGTTGTGCTGTGTAAGAGGTACTTTCGGCCGATGAATCAAAATGCTTGATCATCCGCTCATAAGCTTCATTGATTTCTTTTTGAGTGGCGTTGTAGTTTACGCCAAGAACGTCGTATATATTTTGTTGGTACAGGTCAGTAGTCATAGAGGATAAAATCTAAAGTTATTAAATTCAGTTTTCTAAAGAGTCGATTATAATTAACTCTTTATGGTTTAGGAGGGGCGAGAGAACCGATCGATGAATCTATTTTGCAGGGACTAGGAATATTTGCCCCTAATGCATTAATATACAAAGACTTTTTTAAGATGTAAATAAAAATCAACTGAGTATTTTTGGTTAACGCCAAAAATATTCATCTAATTTTTACAAATTAAAAATTAACTTAAAGGAGATAGTTGTCTTCTTTGAATTAAGGTTTTCAAGAGTGTCTGATTGCTTACTGTCTATTGCCCCTTGCTTGCTTAATGAGGCCAGTAATGAATATTTTTACAATTCGTTTTCGTGCGCTGCTACCTATGACAAATTCCAAGCCTTTGGAAAATGGCCAGCTAGTTATTGAGAATGGACGGATTAAAAGATTTTCATCGGATTTCAGTAGCCCGATTGAGGGCGAGTTAATTGACTTATCTGATTATCTTGTTCTCCCTGGATTCGTTAATGCTCATTGCCACCTCAGTCTTTCGGCTCTTAAGAGGCAGATTCCTCGCAGTGTTAGTTTTGTAGACTGGATTAGGTCAGTGGTTGAAAAAAATGAACTGGTGAGTTGGGAAAGCCGAGTACTTGCTTTACACGCTCAGGCGAAAGTGATGGTGCACTCAGGAGTAACTGGGCTCGTTGACTATATCCCTGAAAAAAAAATTATCAGAGAATACACTCGCCTTCCTTTCAGACAGACTTTATTACTTGAGGTGCTAGGTTTCCTTCCGTCACTTTTAGAGCCAATAGTGGAAAGTTTAGAGATGACTCTTAAAGAAAATATTACTGGAGGTGGAATGAATAAACTCGGGTTGGCTCCACATGCCCCTTATTCAGTTTCACCCGAGTTGTTTAGTGAATTAAAACGCTTGGCTGATAAATATAAGTGCCCGTTGTCGTGTCATGTGGCAGAGTTCCCTGAAGAGTTGCAATTTCTTCAAGACGGTAGTGGTGGTATGAAAAACTTTCTTGAAGAAAGAGCAGCGTATAACAATGATTGGAGTCCACCAGCTTTAAGCCCTGCCTGCTATTTAGATTCAATGGGTTTGCTGGATTCGTTAGTAGCAATACATTTAAATTTAGCCGATGCTGATCTTGGTCTTTTAAAAGCTAAAAAAGTTAAAGCTGTTTTTTGCCCACAAAGTACCCTGTGGTTTAGGCGTAAAAAATATATGCCAGTTAGGAAATTGCTTGATCTGGGGGTGGTGGTTGGTTTGGGAACCGATTCATTGGCAAGTAGCGAGTCATTAAACTTTCTTGATGAAATTCGTGTTGCAGAAGAGATGTTAGTTGATGTGTCGAGAGAAGAATTGCTTCGTATAGCTACGAGGGGAGGTGCCGAAACAGTTGGCATGGACTGTGGTGTTATAGAAAAAGGAAGACCAGCAGACATAATAGGATTTCGGCTACATAGGGAATGCGATGATTGGTATGGTGTGCCTTTTGAGCTAGAAAGAGAAAGTGTGGATTTTGTCATGATAGATGGGAAAAAATTATTTTGACGGCCTTTTTTTGATCTTTTGTTTTTGGAGCTTGAAAATGTTTATTGTGTGCTAGTTGTTTTTTGTAAAGTTTTTTAATTTACTAAAAAGCGAGAAAGTCTTTTACCTAAAGGTTTTTTAGGTAAAAGCCGAAAAAAAATAGTAGTCTTGAATGACGGGGGGTGTCTATGTTTGGTTAGTAAATTTTTAAGTGAGATTATTTTGCGTATAAAAATTGGGATGTTGTTAATTTTATCGGCCATTTTTCTTTCAGGTTGCTGGTTAAAGGGCACTGGAAATTCCGGGATGGCCTTTAAGAGAATCACACCGAAGATGGAAAAGCAGATGACGTACTTACTTAAAAAAGGTTGTAAGGAAGAGTACCAGTACCTTGATCCCGATATGGCTATGCTATATTCTTTTCTTCCTGGCGGAGGCCAATTTTATGCAGGGGAGAAAAAAAAAGGAATTCTCTATTTCTTATCTACGCCGTTTATTTTCCCCTACCTAGCCTCATTTAAGGATGCTCAAAACTCGGTCGACTATTATAACTTCAAATATACGATAAATTTTTGTGCTAAAAAGCTTGGTTTTGCTAAACGAAGCAAACCTTAGATAGTTAATTGATGTCCTACACCATTGATTAGCTTGTGATAATACAAGTTAGTCCCCAAAAACTTTTCTAAATGCTTAGGAGTTTATTTAAAATAGCAATTAAATTATTTGGTTTGAATAAATTTAAAATGTAAGGGATACCCCAAAATCCAAAATTATCTATAAAAAAAGTTATACAGAGTGATATGTTTCTGGTACAATTATCTGTTTCTATCTTGATCCTACTTTTGAAAAATCAAATCCGGTAGAGTATAAAACTTTAATTAACTTAGGCTTTTAGGGTTGACAGCCCCTAGGGCAGCTTTGTAACATAAGCGTTTTTCATTTGCTGGGCTGGCGTAGCTCAGTTGGTAGAGCAGCTGATTTGTA
>CAZOYP010000030.1:0-27426 GCA_964584125.1 uncultured Nitrospinaceae bacterium
GCAGGAGCAAGATGAAAAAGAAACTTATAAGCAGAGCTATGTATAATTGATACTTTAAACAAAAGCTTGATCGAATCTGAGATAGGCTGGCCTAAACCGAATGGACCTACACGATTAGGACCAAGACGAACTTGAAAACGCCCCATCAGACGTCTTTCAAGCCAAACCAGAGCTGGGACAATACCTAGTAAAGCGCCGGCAATAACAAGCGCCTTAACGCTACCTATAATTAAATATACATAGGGCTCAAAAAACTTTATAACATCATCGATCATAATCAGTTCTTACAATACTTGTTAATGATTAATTGATAGAAAAACCGCCCTTTATATTTAAATCCAACATTAAAAGTATCTCAAGGTTATTTAATATTAGGCTTTCTTCACTTCAACCCAACTCACCCCACCACTACGAGTTAACCTTAATAATCCCTGGTCATCTGAGATTTTTGGAACAACAACTGCGCCAGGGTTACATTTATTAGAAACCTCAACGGTGGCACCCACATCAACTCCATTTGCTTTAATAATAGCCTGATCTCCATTGGAAAGCTTCAATTTCGAAGCATCACTTTCATTTAGATACAAAGTGGATGGTAAGAAGTGGTGCGCGAGTGGTGAAGATGCATCAAGAATCTTATCCTTCGTAAATAATTTCGTCGCAATACGTAGTTTCAAACCGTGTCCTGAAGATTCTATCTTTTTAATTTCGGGTACCGATCCGTTCGTAGATTCGATCTTCTCGCGAGTTTTACCTTCTCTCTTGATTGACTTTTTAGTAATTTCGCTATAGCCGGGAACATTTTTGGAAAGCTCTTCTGTTACGCTAAAGGAGGTAAGATACTCAATTGGCTTTTCACTCAAACTATTAATCATTTTTGAAATTATTTTCCAGTCTGGAGGGTTATTAGTATTAAGCCCCCGCTTCCTATATTGAACACGTCCCCCTATGTTTGTTGTCGTCCCCTCGTCATAACCAGGCCCATTTGAAGGTAAAACAATATTTGCCAAAGTGGACGTTTCGGTTTCCATCATGTCGTGGACCACAAGCAAAGAAAGATTCTTAAGAGCTGCTTCAACCCGTTTACAATCTGGAAAATCTATTACAGGATTATTTCTATAAATTATAAGTGCTTTAAGCTCTCCTGACTCAGCCTTTTCAATCATCTCCAGAGCTGATAGCCCCTTGGTTTCAAGGAAAGCACCATCACCCCAAACCTGCTGAACCTTATCCGGATCAGAACACGAAATTCCTCCTGGGTAATAGTCTGGAAGTATCCCCATATCCATTGCTCCTAATGAATTAGTAAAAGGTGCAGCGGGTATTGCCCCACACTCCATAGTTGGAATTTTATTTATGACTTCAAGCAAATGTTTGAGCATAAAAATCGAACTCTCTGTAAACGAGGCAGGGTTATAAATAACGCAAACCTTCATTGCCGTACGAATAAGTTCCGACATTTTTTTCATCTGA
Source organism: uncultured Nitrospinaceae bacterium (assembly GCA_964584125.1). Taxonomy (GTDB): domain Bacteria; phylum Nitrospinota; class Nitrospinia; order Nitrospinales; family VA-1; genus Nitromaritima. The sequence goes on from CAZOYP010000030.1 coordinate 1,474, forward strand.
TCTCCAGCAATGCCGGTTAAAGATTCGTCACTAACGTTCCCTTCAACCATTGGGATATCCAGTTCGGTAGCAAGGCTATTAGCTAAACTCGACAAGGCAATTTCATCAGAACCAACATCATATTTTAATGATAAGTCGGCAATCTTATCTAGTTCTGTTCTTTGGTCATTCAAAACTGCAAGCTTAACCCCCTTACGTGTAACAGCTTTTTTTATACGAAGATCAAGAATTGGTAGCTCTTCAGCGGGATCACTTCCAATAAGCAAAACCAGATTTGCGGTTTCAATATTCAAAAAGTCATAATGATCGACTGGTAATCCTGGAGTGTCTAAATAGGTTTTGTGATCGAGATTATTAGTTCCAAGGGTAAAACGAAATAATTTATGGTACAGATATAATTCTTCATTAGTACCAAAAGGGGATCCGATGAAACCAATACTCTCGGGACCATGTTCATCAGCTATTTTTTTTAAAGACTCCGCTACATGCTTTGCTGTTTCAAGAGTATTAGCTACTTTATGCTCACCATTCACCAAGGTGGTTGCTTCAACTATTCGTTGATCACTTTCAATAAAACTATATCCAAAGCGCGCCTTGTCACAAACCCATCCGTCATCAACTAGGTCATTTGGACGCGTTTCAATACGCATAAACTTATTCGTCCGTGAACCTAGAGTCATATTACAATTGCAACCACAGTGAGAGCATAATGTTGCAGAATTATCCAAATCCCAGGTACGCGCTTTAAAACGAAATTGCGTGTTTGTCAGTGCGCCTACCGGACAAATATCAATTACATTTCCCGAATACTTCGTATCATAAGGCTCATTATTAAATGTACCTACTTCGTTATTGAATCCACGATTAAGCATAACTAATGCGCTCTCCTGTTCAATGATATCGCTATATCGTGTACATCGTTGGCAGGCAATGCAACGCTCCCGATCAATAGTAATAACTGGACTCAGCGGTGTCGCCTTATCACGATTGGCGCGTTCAAACTCCATACGCGTATCACCAGGGCCATATTTAAAAGTATTATTTTGCAAAGGACATTCTCCACCCTTATCACAAACAGGACAATCTAAAGGATGATTGAGCAAAGTGAACTCTAAAACACCCTGTTGTGCTTTTATTACCTTTGGGCTTTCTGTTTTCACCACCATATCGGGCATAACTGCTTGAGTACATGCCGTGGTCAATTTCGGCATTTTCTCAACTTCAACAAGACACATCCGGCAACAACCAAATGGCCCCAGTTTTTCGTGATAGCAAAACACTGGGATCTCTACCCCAATCTGTTTTGCAGCCTCAACCACCAGTGTGCCTTTAGGAACACTCACCGGCTGATCGTTAATAGTTATATTAACCTTGTTGTCTTCAGACATAATCTACCTCACGCGGTAACTGCATCACCTTCTATTTTCTTAATAAGCTCTTCATAGTCTGAACGAAAATTCATAATACTGCTTGCAACAGGTGCAACCGCAGCATCTCCAAGGGCACAAAAACATTTAAAGCTCATGTTATCGCAAATATCTTCGAGCTTTTCGACCTGTTTATTTGATCCCTTTCCATCTTGAATATCACTAAGAATTTGATACATCCAGCGGGTTCCTTCACGACATGGAGTACACTTTCCACAAGATTCATGCATGTAAAAATAACTCATTCGAAGAGCCGCCTCAACGATATTGACAGTATGATCCATTACAATAAGCGCCCCAGAACCAAGCATGGATCCAGCCTCGGCTATAGCCTCATAGTCGTAAGGAACATCAACTTTATCTGCTGGTAGAATGTTTGCAGAAGAGCCACCCGGGATAAAAGCTTTCAATTTATTATCATCACGCATACCCCCAGCCAGGCTAAAAATAAGTTCGCTTGTTGGAGTTCCCATAACAATTTCATAGTTTCCGGGTTTTTTGACGTGACCAGAAACACTGACCAACTTGGTACCCTTACTTTTTTCTGTCCCAAGAGCAGCATGCTTTTCAGCACCCTCATTAATTATCCAAGGAACAACACATAAAGTTTCCACATTATTAATAACCGTGGGTTTCCCATACAAACCTTCTACTGCTGGAAATGGCGGTTTTAGCCGTGGCTCTCCGCGACGACCTTCGAGAGAGTTAAGCAAAGCTGACTCCTCCCCACAAATATAAGCTCCGGCGCCAAGGTGGGTATAAAGATCCAGGTTCAGCCCTGATCCCATAATATTTTTACCTAAGTAACCCTTCGCGTATGCCTCTTCAATAGCTTTGTCCATAAGGTCTGAGGCATGTTGAAATTCTCCCCGATAATAAATGTAACCTGTTTCTATCCGGCAGGCATAACAGGTTACTACGATCCCCTCAATAAGAAGATGTGGGGTTTTCTCAAGAAGTTCGCGGTCCTTACAAGTACCAGGTTCACTTTCATCTGCATTACAAGCGAGATAACGAGGAAAAACATCCTTTGCTAAAAAGCTCCATTTTAAGCCAGCAGGGAATCCCGCACCGCCTCGGCCACGTAATCCAGAAGCTTTGACTATCTCAACTATCTCCTCAGGTTTTTTTTCAAAGGCCTTTTTTAGAGACTGGTATCCGCCTTGCTTTTCATAAACATCAATAGAAGTAAGGCCCTTTGTATCTATATTCTTAAGGAGAATTTGTGTCATAGCTTTTCCATTTACGGTAAAGAATCAAGAATTTGATCAATCTTTTTCTTTGTTAAATTTTCATAAAAAATATCATTGACACGCATCATCGGGGCACCACAACAAGCCGCTAAACATTCTTCTTTGTGAAGTGTAAATTTATTATCTTTCGTAGTCCCTCCTCCAGTCACACCAAGTTTTTTACCTGTATAAGCAAACAAATTATCAGCGCCATTTAACTGACAACTGATATTATGGCAGAAAAGAATGATGTATTTTCCCGTAGGCTTAGTATGATACATCGTATAAAAAGACATTACGGACTGAACATAACCTGGGGACAAATCAAGCTTTTCACCTATTGCCTGCATTGCTTCTGGACTGATATAACCTTCCCGTCGCTGAACCAAGGTTAAAAGTGGTAACAAGGCTGACCGTTTTACAGGATATTTTTTAACAATTTTTTCGATTTTATTTTCATCTTCAGAAGTAAACACGAACATTAGCGATCAACCTCTCCCATTACAATGTCTATGCTCCCAATAATACCCACTACGTCTGCAATAAAACATCCTTCCATCATTTTGCACATTCCTGGAATTGCCATGAATGATGGGGCCCGCAGTTTTACCCGACTAGGGACATTACTACCATCACTAATAATATAAAATCCAACTTCTCCACGCGGGCCCTCTACTGGAACATAAGTCTCACCCTTTGGTACCGAAACACCCTCTGAAACTAGTTTAAAGTGATGAATAAGGGCTTCCATGCTAGACTTCAGGGATTTACGATTCGGTAAAGATATTTTATTATCGTCTACTTTATATGGACCTACGGGTAATTTTTTTAGAGCTTGTTTGACAATCTCGCGACTTTGCCTTAACTCAGCAACTCGCACCAAATATCGATCATAAATATCCCCATTTTTTCCTGTCGGAACTTCAAAATTAAAATCTTCATACCCAGAGTATGGCCTTTGCTTACGTAAATCCCAATTCACACCTGATGCTCGAAGAACTGGACCACTCATACTCCAGTTAATTGCCTCTTTACGACTCATCACTCCCACGTTCTGCGTACGATCCAACCAGATTGGATTATTGGTGAGCAGACGTTCATACTCATCAATTTTTGCCGGAAAGTATTCAATAAACTTGCGTAAACTCTGCACCCACCCTGGTGTCGAATCTTGAGCAACACCACCTATACGAATATAGCTTGTCATCATCCTTACACCCGAGATTTCCTCATTAAGATCAAGAATCATCTCACGCTCACGCCAACAATAAAGAAACACTGTCATCGCTCCTATGTCTAGAGCGTGGGTCGCAAGCCATACAAGATGACTAGCCATACGTGCAAGCTCACACATAATTACGCGCAAATAATTTGCACGCTCCGGTACATCTGTTTGCAAAAGTTTTTCCACTGTTAGGCAAAAAGCCAGATTATTTCCCGGAGGGCTCAGGTAATCTAGTCGATCTGTCATGGGAATAACATGGACGTAACGCTTAGCCTCAGAAGTTTTTTCAATTCCCGTATGTAAAAACCCGATATGAGGCTCTGCCGAGCCCACCAACTCCCCATCCATTTCGAGAACTACACGAAAAACACCGTGCGTACTTGGATGCTGAGGACCCATATTAAGGGTCATCGAATCTTTTTCTCGCTCCAGGAGGCCTTGGTCAGTAACAGTCATTGTTATCTAGTTGGCGGCTTAGACTTCACCAAATCTTGTTTAAATTCTCTATTATGAGAAAAAGTAACATCTTCCAATGTAAGCGGATAATCTTTCCGCAAAGGATTTCCTTCCCATTCCTCTGGCATGATCAATCTAATAAGGTTAGGGTGACCCTCAACATTAAACCCAAACATGTCAAATAGCTCACGCTCTGGATAAAGTGCTCCCTTCCACAAATCAGATACCGTCGGAACGGTTGGACCTTCTTCGTCTAACCCGACTCTAATACGTATAGAATGATTCTTGTCAATAGAATGTAGTTCGTAGACTACCTCGAAGCGTGGCTCCCGATCTTCATTGAGATAATCTGCTCCGGTGATATGAGAGAGATAATCAAAGTCCAAATCAGGATCTTCCTTTAGGTATTCTAAAACCCCACGAACTGCTTCTTTACTCACAAAAAGAACCGAATCACAAAGGTTTACCTCGGATGATTCAATTGCCTCCCCTTGATCCATTTTGACCTTTTTGATAATCTCCTCGCTGGTCATGCTACTCTCTTGGCGGCCTGTTTTGTCCCAGCCTCATTCATTATCTTTTCTTGAAGTTTTATAATGCCATAAAGCAAAGCTTCGGGACCTGGCGGACAACCGGGAACATAAACATCAACGGGCACTACTCGGTCTACACCCTGAACTATGGCGTAGTTATTAAAAATTCCACCACAAGACGCGCAGGCCCCCATAGAAATAACCCATTTGGGCTCCGGCATTTGGTCAAAAATGGTCTTCAATACGGGGGCCATCTTCTGGGAAACGCGGCCCGAAACAATCATTAAATCAGCCTGCCTTGGAGATGCCCTAAACACTTCGGCTCCGAAACGAGCCGCATCCCATCTAGAGTTAGCCATCGCCATCATCTCTATCGCACAACAGGCAAGACCAAATGTCGCTGGCCATAAAGCGTTTTTCTGGGCCCATCCAATAACCTTACCTACTTTTGTTGTTAAAATACTGTCATAAACTGCACCTGAAAAATCGTAATCTGCTTGATCCAAAACATCTTTTACATTCTCTTTAACATTACTGACCTCGGTTTCAACCAAGTCATATGCCTGATCAACTAATCCCATTCTAAACCTCCTCGTCCCCAAATATAGACGTAAGCAATACCAAGAATAAAAATAAAAACTAGCATTTCAATCAACCCAAATAACTTAAGCTGCCCCAGTGATACTGCCCATGGGTACAAAAACACCACCTCAATATCAAAAATTATAAATAACATGGCTACTGTAGCAAAACGGACTGGATAACGTCCCTTGGCTTCCTCCTTAGGGACCACTCCACATTCGTAGGGAATCAGCTTCTGCGGAGAGGGGTTCCTTGGACCTAGGATGGTAGATAAAGCTAGCAAAGCCCCCACAAGCACCAAAGCGAAAGCTGCAACCAGTGAAATGAAAAAATATTCCTGCATAACAGATTCATCGAACTCCAAGGTAAACCAACTCCTTGGAGAACCCTATCGGCCTAAAATAATTATAATTATTATCTAAAAAACCTCACTGAAACGCGGTAAAATTGTTGAAGCGGGGATTATATCAGCCTTCCCTACCCTGTCAATAACAACATAAGCCGAACAGAATACGAATAGTTAAGCTCTTGTAATAAAAGGGGATCTATAAATTTAAACATTGATAATCAAAGCTAAAATCAACCGTCACCCCAATTAACGGAAAAAGCAAGTCTCCTCTCTTAATTCTAGAAAATAAAGAATACTCAATGACTATTTATTAAGTGAGAATATGGTTATCCACAGCTACCACAATTAAAAAAATATAGCGGTGGTAATAGAACAGGAACTTACTCCCTATATTCTAAATGCAAGCGGAATATAAGACCCGCAAGTCTATCTTGGACTTCTTCAACGTTAGGCCTTGCAAAACTTATTAGCTCAAAGTAGATCTCGTTCTCTCCGCCTTTGAGATATCTGCCTATATCGATAATAAAAGGTTCGGGGTAGGACGCCCCTCCATAAGCTTGATTCATACTGACGTCATTAATATTCAGACGACATTCATCACTGGATCGCAAAAACAAGTCTGCCCTTACAATATGTTCACTACGACTATCATGAGGCAAACCAACCTTTAAGCGAAATCGCTTCTTTGTACCTGTTTTCACCTCTTCTAATGTCGCAGACTCAGCGACCCATACCCATTGACTACCTTTGATACTCCGCCAGCTTTTACTCATTTTGCAAATGGATGCCTTCTCCCAGCTATCAGTAGCTTTTGCATAGTACTCTGTATTCCCTCCACTGGTGAACATAAATGCCTTGGTTTGAGTGCCAAACAAGTCGTCCTTAGAAAGATTAAAAAACTTGCTTTCCTGCCACATAAGATCGCCCATGTTTTTCCAATAATCATAGATCCCATCTTTTTTATTGACGACAACCATACTTGGTCGCGGTGTAGTGCGGCCAAGGTATGGGCCTATATCAGCAACTATCTTTCCGTTTAAACTACCTTCATCCAAACAAATAAACGAATGAGATGGAATACAATCATAAGTGTGGACAGTCAACTTGCCACGACTAGGGAAGCCGGGCTCGTTATCAATTTCGTGTGAAATTTTTTGAAGCAACATTAAAGATGTGCGTATCTCATTTAGAAACGTTGCCCTACCTTTTCCCTGTTGGGTTATTATTTCAACTACATGGGAACTTGGATCCATAAGCAATAAACGCACATCAACCCCACTTAAAACTTTTTTCTTAAGTAGCTCAGCGCTGGAAGTCGCTATGGAAAGAAGAGATGATCCTCCTACAAACAATTCTTTTTCGACCTGCCGAAATAAACTCTCAAAAGAAATAGAACGCCCTAATTCAGACCTATTCTTATAAATGCCTTCGATACCTAGACGAACCGCATCGGGATTAACAATCTCCTCTAACGCACCTTTGTATTCTCGAAAAGTCATCTCGCGAAGAAATAACTCGTAACCTAAGGAAACAACACCAATGAGTGAAAGTAGGAGGGAAAATTCTTTAATGGGATGAAGCCACTCATTCTGTGGATCTAAAAATTTGCCAGCACCAATATAAAACACCGCACCAAAAAAAAATATAGCTAGCGCTAGAAATAAAATACGATCGCGCACCCAGACTTTAAGAGAAAGACTCTCTGTGACTAACTGAGACATTTATTTAACTAACCGATTTAATAAATTAAAACAAACTTGGCAGGCAAAACAGGAAACCTCCATAACAGTCTGATTCTACAGGAGGATTGTTAAATTTTCAATAGCGGGGAGTCAGTGAAGCTCATGTTAATTTCCTTCCTAACCAAGCATATTCTTTAATTATCAGCAATTAACCGCAGCTTCTTCGACGATAAAAAATGGAACCGTAATATTGCTCATAACTAACATTTTTTTTCTGCCTTTCTTAACAATTTGTCCGTCTGTTAACTGAGCCCAGATTTACGCCTAGTGAACCAGTCCAAAGAAAGAAAAAATAGGATAAGGCCATAGACCCACCAGTTGTCCCAAAGTGAGATATGCTTGCTACTGGTCTTATTTTCAATTTTGGGATTTTTAAAATTAGCTTTTGAAAAGTCTGTTTTATCTGTCAGCACTTCGTAATTACCCCCAGAAACTTCGGCGATTTGCCTCAACAAAGTTTCGTTAACCCTAGGTTTTTGAAACTCAGCTGTTTCGCTAAAAACCGAAAACCCCGTTTTCTCTTCTAACTTAATTTTATCTGAGTCTATCTCTGCTTTAACCGTATAAAATCCTTCTTCCGGAGTAAATCGGTAGGAAGCTTCTCCATTTTCATTGGTTGAAATAGTTTTGAGATTTATCTCATCTGAACGAGTTTTCAAAATCAATCGTACTTGCGCTCCTGGATAAGGATCGTAGTTTGACTTTAAAACTGACACACGAAGAAAAACCTCATCTCCTTCTTCATAGTGTTCCTTGTGTGTTTCTAATCTCAATAACCGTGTTTCCGGCTCATCGATCAACCAGTTAATAAGATTGTTCCAAAACCTATGGTAATAGCGGCCGCTTCCACCTTCTCCTACCTGTCGAAAGTTCCAGTTCCACAAAGAGTCTGTTGCCACAACAAGGCTCCGCCCTTTACCAAAACGTCCAGTAACTATTAATGGGTATTTATTATTACCCTTAATAAAGGATGCCAAAGTATTCGAATTTTTGCGAGGTTTGAGCCCTAGATTGATACCATTAAGCTTTGGCAGATTTCCCCAAACTCTACTGTTAGCAACAGATTCTTTTTCAAGTTGTAGTATCGGGTGGCGGGACAAATTCCTTTCTAGTTGCAAATTAAACGATTCGTTTTCGAATGATTGTAGCGAACCTTCCAAGCTTACTGGTAAAATTTCTTCAATATCTGTTTGTGTATAACCCCCCCCCTGAAATGAAAGCTCACCTCCGATCATAACGAATGCCCCTCCGCTTTCTACAAAGTTTTTTATATTAGTGAGATACCCTTTATCTATAAAAGGTTTGTAACTGAAATTTTGAAGCAAAATAAGATCGAATGAATTTAGATAATCGCTAAATAATAGATTCGTAGGAAATGGAATAAGGCTCAATTCAGAAGTAGGCGAAGCTACGTCATCGTCCAATGTTCGCAAAATAAAAAAAGACAACAGATCAATTTTTGGGTGGTTGGCTAAAACTTCACGGAGAAATCTGGAATCCCACGATGGCCGCCCGTTCAAATGAAGAACTCGTATTCGGTCACGGATGACCTTCACCTGAAAGTCTTTCCTATTATTGATAGCAACAGACTCCCCTGCAAAAAGAGGAACGTTAAGGGAATATATATGTTTACCCAATACACTTGGAGTAAACTCCATTTTAACTGGATAACTATTTTCCCCTTCTCTAACCTCCACAACACGAGAAAGGAGTATTTTCTCTCCATCTTTCAGCACCAGCGGTATATTTCTATTCCCCATATTTGAGGCGCCAATGGTAACAGTCAAACTTATCGGTTGATGGATAAAACCAAAACCAGCTGAATCAATTTCTTCAATTGCTAAATCTTTAAACATATGATTAGAACCAGCCTGAAAACTGTGAATGGGTGAATTCCAACTCGCAAGAATAGTTAATAGCTCAGAAGAAATAGTTTCAGGCTTTACCGTAAGATCTGCCCCATCTGAGAACAGCATAACGCCTTGAAGAGACTTGCCGTCGTATTGTTTTTTAAGATCAGAAAATACCGCCTCGAAGTCAGTGTTTATTTTTTTTGGACTACCCCCCTCGACTAAACCAATCGAAGAAATTGATTCTACCTGATCTGATATTAAGTAATAGTCTAGCTGAAAAATATCAGCCAAGGACTCTAAGGCACTCTGGTTTTTTTCAAATGCCTGACGAACAAAATCAATGCGAGATTTCTCCGAAGGAAATGTCTTTATAGACATGCTCTTAGTATCATCAACTAAAACAGCAATTCTATTTTTAAGAGTATGCTTTTTTTTAAACTCTAGCTCTGGTTGTAAGAAAATAAATACAACAATTAATAAAGCAAAAATTCGAAGAGTGATAATAAAGGTTTTACGAAGTGGCAAATGGATTCGCTTAAGACTTGTCCAGAAAAACCATAAAGCCAACAGAAACACAAACAGTAAAAACACCCATACAGATGGCAGGTCTTTAGTAGCTAAGGTCAGACTAACCTCATTAAACTGTTCGGAATCTAAACCAAATAACTCGATCAAAGTCTTATTCATGGCAACTTATGCCTCTTCAATCTTTCAAGGATAATAGGCAAATGCACCATGTCTTTTTTGTAGTCTAGTGTGAGAGCATACATAACAATATTTACTCCAAGCCTTATTGCAAGTTGCCTTGCTCTGCTACCCCCGCCAATAATGTCATGTGTCCACTGCCCTAACTTATCTCTTGCCCATGCACCACCCAAATCGTTGGCGGAGTAAACTAAAACTGTGCGTCCTTTTATATTAATTCCTTCCAAATACGAATTAATCAGTTGTCGTCCAGATACGCGATCAATCAAATAAAAAGAACGAAAAATGGAATGATCTCGAGAAATTTTCTTTAAAGGAATTTGGGGAAATAGTGCGTCAGTCATTTTACGAACCGAAATATCAAATTTTGAGCGGATATTGGAGGAACTATTATCTATAAGCAAAAACCCACCATAACTCAGATAGTTTCTAAGTCGTTCCAGTTCACTGCCAGAAAACATCTCAAACTCTTCACTGCCTGCCATGTAGATAAAAGGGTATTGGTAAAGGTTGAAGTGCGACAGTTCTATCTGAAGCGATCCTCGGTCAGCTTCAATAGATGTTCTGCGCTCAATCTGTCCTAGCAAACTATCAATGGCTGTTGGATGAGGGCTAGAATATCCGCCTTTATATTTGATTTGAGGAATAGATAAGTCTGAATAATCGGCATAAGCAGTCGCTATGCCGATCTTAAATAAAAACAAAGGAATAGTTAATTTAAATAAATTGACCATTAAATTGAGTATAAGAGTGAGGCGAAAAATTTTCAATCATCATTAAAAGTTCCCAATAACTATTTTTAAACTTTGCCTCTTCTCCATGCTGTAGGTTAGACTAAAATCCGTCGATTAAGAACTAACACCAGATCGTAAGAAAAACCGTATGAAAAAAATGACCTTAATGAACCCAGGCCCAGTCAACGTGACTAACAGAGTAAGAGATGCTCAACTCCGTGGCGATCTGTGCCATAGAGAACCTGAGTTTTCAGATCTAATATGTTCGATTCGAAAAAAACTACTACAAGCGTTTAATATAGAAAAAGAATATTCGGCCATTTTAATAACAGGGTCAGGAACCGCGGCATTAGAAATGGCCGTTTCATCATGCCTTACTCCTGACAGGTCAATACTGGTAATTCAAAATGGTGTATATGGTGACCGTATCAGTAAAATGGCAGATGTTTATCGAATGAGCAAGCTTACAATAAATTATAACTGGGGAGAAATTCCAAGACTCGTAGAAATTGAAAAAAAATTGGAAGAAGATGATTCTATTGAAGTAATTGCCATGGTGCACCATGAAACAACAACCGGACTACTGAATCCACTCCCTGAAGTTGCGCTACTTGCAAAGAAGTATAACAAACGATTAGTAATAGATTGCATCAGTAGTTTAGGAGGCGATGAGATCGACTTCGAGCAATATCCTATCGATTTTGCAGTTGGCACTGCCAACAAATGTATCCACGGTTTACCAGGTGTTTCCTTTGTTCTTCATAGGAAAAAAGATCTCTCTCGATTGCAAAGTATACCTGCTCGGTCAATATACTTTGCCCTAGCAGAACACCTCAAAGTCCAGGAGCAAGGAAACACGCTCTTCACCCCAGCTATCCAGGCACATTATGCATTAAATACAGCACTTGAGGAACTGTTAGAAGAAACAGTCAACGGACGAATAAAGCGTTATCGAAAAGTCGCAAAACACTTACGCAGAGGGTTTAAAGAAATGGACCTTGATTTTCTAATACCGGAGAGTCACCAGTCGAATTGTCTCACCGCGCTAAAACTTCCTAATGGTATTTCGTATGACTGGCTCCACGATAAACTAAAAGAAAATGGTTTCATCATATATGCCGGGCAAGGTCTACTTGATAAAAAAATTTTTAGAATTGCTAACATGGGAAACATTCAAGAATTAGAATTCACTCGCTGTCTAAAAATTCTCAAAGAATGCTTCACAAAATCCGAAAAGTAGAAAGATGCCTCTATGACTTTATACGAGTTGATGAATGAATACGCCAGTGAAAACCCTTCCCTGCCAAATAAAGAGGACCTAACACCTGAATTAGGAAAAAGCTTATCTCTTCTTCACTCAAGTTTAATTCAATGCGATCTGGAGAATGAGGAACAGGGAGGCACACCACGTTTAACTGCAGGCCCTTGTGACATTGAACCGTCACACCTTAGCCACTTTATTGTAGCGCACCTACCTTTTAACTCTATTATCGAAAAAACAGAAATCAATCATGTACTGTTTGATATCTTTTCTTTTTTTGACTGGCTAGATAAGAAGAACATTTCTCATGGATTTGCAAATACAAATATTTCACAACTAGTAAAACAACTGTGCATTAATCAAGAACGATGCCTTAAACTCAGTCAACTCCTTGAAAGTGAATCATCACGAGTTCTCAAAGATCCACCGACTATCCAAAATACGCTCAATGATGTTTTTTTAGTCGAAAAAATTGAAGGAAATTTTGTCTCACTTAAAAGCCGTCGCCAAAAAAAACTCCTACGACTAAGGCTTCCGACCGATACAATAAAATTTATCGAATTAAATGACTATCTAGATTTGATTTTAGGGGATACTTCTGAGAAATGGGTTTTACTGGAAGCGGGGCTACCCTATCCAAAAATAAAAAATTAATACTCCTCCAAAAACAAGCAAAAAAAACATTCACTTGAAAAAACTGTTGAAATACTTTAAAAAGACGTCTTCGGACAAATAAGTCTAGTTGAATACAGTTTTTCAGTCTAACTAGCCTCCACCTTGAGTTCCAACATGGAATTTAAAATCAATTACGAAGATATGCTTTGGACCGCTCTAACTCCTGAGCTTACATTGTTATCTACTGCTTTATTCCTACTATTAATTGGTTTGAAAAAAAACTTCAACACCAATGAATATCTATCCAAAGCAGCACTGGCAGGCATTGCCATTTCATTTCTCTTTTCATTTGCATTATGGGGGAGTGCTCCAACGATAGAAAACGGACTCCAGCCAGATATGTTCAGCAAATCGTTGATCCACGATAAATTTGGCCAGGGATTTAATATTATCTTTTTACTTATGGCGACGTTTGCAGTTCTAGGTGCTGCAAGGTACCCACAACCTGATCACGAAAACAAGCCTGAATATTTTTCGCTGATACTTATGGCCGTTGTGGGAATGATGTTTTTAGCAAAATCCGGGAACCTGATCACTGCATTTGTTTCGCTCGAAATATTTTCTATTTCCCTGTACATCCTTTGCGGTTTTTCCGCGAAACACGGCACAGGAAAAGAAAGCCCATCGAATGCCCCTGAACTAAAATGGACTACCCTTGCTTCGCAAGAATCTACGGTAAAGTATCTTCTAACTGGTGCATTCGCTTCTGCTATTTTGGTTTATGGAATGGCGCTAATATATGCAGGTACTGGAACAACAGAAATTCGTTTTATCGGCCAACTATTACATTGCAATGAAGCGGGAGAATGTACAAATCCTTACAGTCGTAACACACTCGTATATATTGGAATGGGTTTGCTGTTTTCTGGCCTTGCATTCAAAATATCCCTCGTGCCATTCCATTCCTGGACACCAGATGTTTACCAAGGAGCGCCTACACCTATCACTGGGCTCATGTCCGTTGCCACAAAGGCTGCTGCGTTCGCACTAATTGCAAGAATTTTTTTTACTGCATTTTCAGAACTAAATAGTATATGGATGCCTTTTCTCTTCGGAATATCAGTTCTCACAATGCTCGTAGGAAATATTGCAGCTATTTTTCAAGATGACGTTAAGCGAATGCTTGCTTATTCAGGCGTGGCTCACGCCGGCTATTTGCTTATAGGCATTGTTGCCAATAGTCAGGATGGTGTAGCAAGCCTGATATTCTACCTTTACGCTTATCTCTTCATGAATATAGGAGCATTTGCGGTTGTTTTTCTAATTGAAGGTGAGGGCAAAGAGGGAAATTCTGTTAGTCGCTTCAAAGGACTAGCTAAAAACCATCCGCTAATCGCTGGAGCAATGAGTCTTTTCATGCTTTCCCTTGCGGGATTTCCCCCAACCGCTGGTTTCTTTGGAAAACTTTACGTTTTTATGGCAGCTATCAAAGAAGGATATATTTTGATTACCGTCATGGCGGTAATCGCTACAGTGGTCTCGGTTTATTTTTACTTAAGAATCATTACCATGATGTATTTTCATGAGAATGAGAATGATGAAAAAGTAGTTATCCACCGTGGCATGGGAACAATTATTGCTTTAAGCTCTATTGCCATTATCTTGATCGGTTTTTTCCCTTCAGGTTTAATGAGTATTGCAATGGAGTCAATCCCCTTCTAATTCGATCCTAGCTAAGACAACTAACCAACGTGTGAAGAGCTTCTAGAAAGTGTTTTTTTTCCTTTTTCTGTTTTTTTTTCAATTGAATCTAATAGCAATAAGTCCATAACTATAAGCTAGAAATTAAACAATAAATGTTTAAAATAATGATTAGCGCTCCAGCAGGAAAGTAACAGGACCATCATTGATCGACTGCACTTTCATATCCGCCGCAAACTTTCCCGTGCTAACTTTAAGGCCTGATTTATTCAATAGCTCTATATAAAGTTCGTAAAGTTTACGAGCGGTATCGGGGTCTGCCGCCCTATCAAACCCGGGGCGCCTACCACGCGAGCAGTCTCCCGCAAGAGTAAATTGAGAGACCACTAAAATATCACCCTCAATATCGATACATGATAAATTCATTCTATCTCGGTTGTCCGGGAAAACCCTTAAGTTCAAAGTTTTATCAGCAAGAAAAAAAACTTGGCTTTCATCATCCCCTTTTTCAACACCAAAAAAAACCAAAATTCCTTTACTGACATCGGCTATTTTCTCAGTATTGACACTGACTGAGGCACTTATTACACGCTGCAGAATTAACTTCACAGGTTAAAGCTCAAATAAATATTTATATGTAAAAAACTTCGGCGAACAAAAACTGCTAAGTAAATAATGAAGGTAATCATACTTACAAACTTATCGTGCTGAAAAAAATCTCGTCTCTGTCCCATCTGGCCCAATCTTCACTTTAATCTCTCCATTGCATTTAGGGCACTTACCCTCATAAGCATTTTTTTCCTTATTAACATAAATTCGTCGATAAACATTACAACATTCAAATAATATTCCAATGAATTTATTTTCTTGTGTCATTTAAGGCGCTCGAATTATTTACTAAATAATAGTTTTGGTCTGACTCTATATCCTAAAATTTTATAAATAAGTATTTTATTCAAGCCCTACGCAAACGAGAAAGAACTTTCATTTTAGCTTGAATAAATACTTTATGGGGGATACGTAAGGCTTTAGTAATTCGCCTAATTTCTTCAGACTCATCGTGAGAAAGTTCCCCATCAGCGCCACCTACAACCAAAAGGCAATTAGCAATACTTATTTTCTCGTTGTAGGTCATCAGGTTATTAAGCTCCGTTGTAACCTCATGGAAATCAAAACCATGGTCAGTCAATTCTAAAACTATCTCAAACAGCACCTTAAGCTCTTTACCTTTAAAGTTAAATCGACTCGAAAGCTCTTCTTTTAAAACTTGCTTTTCTGAATTATCGAAATGCCCATCAATATTTGAAACTGACGCCATCAACGAACCAATTAGGCAAATAAGATATAACTTGTCATCTGGAAGATTTATATTTATTCCCAACCTTGCTCTTTTTAGTTCTATTTTTTTAAGAACCTTTCGCTTGAAATATTTTTCTAGCTCTAAGTCCTTATCACGAGCATGGGAGAAAATTGTTTTACCAAGCAAATTACGAATTTTACCCAAAGATCTTTTTGTAACTGATGATTTTTTAAGCAAGCTACGAAATTGGCCCACCAGCTCTTTTTCTTCATTTCCTATCCGCTTAGCTGCCTGTTCCATGGACTCTAGTGCAGCTAAAATCTCTTCTTTTTCACTTTCAACGCTCAACTCACTTACTAATTGGTCATACAATTTAGCCTGTTCTTTTTTTGAAACCGGGGCAGCAAGATAATGCTTTAGCTCAGCAAGGTCATCTTTATCCAAATTGAATTTTCTGTAAAAAGATTTAAGAATATTTAACTCCGATTGCGTTAGCTCACCATCTGCCCACGCAATGGTGGTTAAAACTTTTAAAAAAGTCAGCTTTTTAAAATATGACATAAGACCTTTCTTTAAAAAAAAATTACAAAAACTTCATCATAATTCTTTCGCAATGCTCAAATATCTTTACACGTTAACAAGATATAAAAAGCACTAGTTAATCCTATTCAACCATAATTTAGGGGTATTATTTTTTGCAACAAGGCCCAGAATATCAAGGAAACCATCTCCATTGATATCTCCAAAGCTCATTTCCCTCATAGGCTTTGTTTGTGGGAATCGTTTTTGAGTTTCCGAACTAAAATTCCAATTACCTTTTCCAATAAGATATTTTACCCCCTTTGTAGTAAGGATAATAGCATCTGGAATGCCTGTTCCATTTGCATCTAGGAGGTAAACGCGAGTAACTGGAACAACTGGAAGTATTTTGTGTGATTTTTTAATAAACCGTCCAGACCCTATATTTTCTAGAAAATAACACGTTTCGTCAGAATAGCTTAGATAGCGTTTCGCAATTGCTTTGTTCGTAACTAATAGATCATTATCACCATCAAGATCAAAGTCAGCCCAGTCAGCATGAGTACTTTGGTCTAAAATTTTTGGAAGTGACCAGTTTGTCTTATCTACAAACTTACCTACTCCATTGTTTATTAATAATCGATTTTGTCCATTACCATAAACTAAAAACACATCAGGGAAACCATCCTGATCATAATCCGCTATACTTGTGGAAACCAATCCCAAGGGCAGCTTGGGCCATAAAAGACTGGTCTCATCTTTAAACTGCCCTCTGCCATTGTTGATCAACACTTGTCCTTGCCTTCTATTAATTTTTCCTTTTTTATTTAATACTTTGCTCCCCGTGAATAAAAAGTCAACATCTCCGTCTTGGTCCAAATCAATTGGGTCTACGCGTTCAATACCATTATTAATAAAAGGTAATTCAAATTCTAGTCGAGAGTAGAAGTATCCCTTACCATTATTAAAAAGCACTTTCGCAGATCCCTTTTTTGAAAAGGATGTAATTAACACAAGGTCATCCGCACCATTTCCATCAATATCCACATTAGCTAGGTAGCGAATATTTTCAGTAATACGTTTAATTTTAATTGCATCTTTGCTAAGACCTATCCCCTTAGAACCCTTATTGAGAAGAATTTTTATCTTTGTTCCTTTACCAGCAGTGGAAGTAAACCAAATCAAATCAGAACCTAAATTCCTATCCACTCGAGCAAAAGTAGCCCCTTGAATTGAAACCTTGCCAGAAGGGAGATAACCTTTGGTGATATCCTGATAAAACTGTTGGTTTGGCTGATTTGCGACTCTACGCTTTTGAGAGCAACTAACCATAAGGCTAGACACAATAATTGCTAGAAAAGCCCATATTAATTTTTTAGAGCAAGTGCTACGGTCATAAAAAAACGATTTCCAAACCCTGAAAGAAAACCAAAAACTAAAGAGGGCCATAACTAAGCGATTACATCCTCGGTTAAAGATGAATTAGATAAAGATCTAACTAACTCAAAGGAATTCAAACATCCTGGAGTCCAATTTCCTTGTAAGACACGAGAAAATCCATTTTTTAGAGCCTGAAAAACCTCATCACGTGTCACATTTTTTCCTAGGCATTCTGGCAAAGTAACAACTTTATTATTTAATATATTCATTGATCTATAACGATTATAGTCTGTTGAAAATTTAAATAAAGAGTTTAAAAGTGTCCTATCAAGATCAAGAAGTATTGAACCATGCTGAAGAAACGCACCCTTTGTTCTCCGCTGTGCACTGCCAACCAATTTGGCTCCATTGATTTCTATTTCCAGATGATTAATGCTCGACAAACATGAAGGAGAGTGGTAGGGACTGCCTTTATAAGCCCTATCTCCAGAGGCCAAGACCGCATCGCATATGCCCATTTCCTTAAGTCCCTCAAGTAATGCTTCAGCAACAGTTTTATAGGCGCCAAATAATGAGGATGGAAATTTAGGGTGTGGAATGGGTGCCGCAAAGCTATAAGTTATCTCATGATTATGCAATAATGCCCTCCCTCCTGTTGGCCTCCGTATTATTTGTATACCCAATTGTTGACACCTATCAACATTTATTTCCTTTTTGAAATCTTGTGCATATCCAACTGTAAGAGTAGGCCGTTTCCAAGTATATAAGCGAAGAGTTGGTGGGGTGATGCCTGATTCACAGGATGATAAAATTGCCCTATCGATGGCCATATTTACTTCACCGTTTTTAGGTTCATCCTCAATTACTCGCCAATCTTGCATAATAAACCTAACCTTTATAGAATTTGCTAACCAAGTTAGAGAGTCGACTTTTACTTTGACTCACTAGGCCTCACCTTGATAATATTTACTCAACTGATCATACCTCCTCACCCTAACCATCAATAATAATTAACCGCTTCTTAAAAAAATTGTGACCCAGTATTTTAGTTATAGTTTAATATCGGTTGTGTTGACAAGTTTTCTATTAGAAGATCCGCTTACACTACAAGCTTACGAAACATTTCCTGTTGGAGACAAAGCGATAAAAGAATACCCTTACATGTTAAAATGTGATGCTGCATGTCACAAGGCTGAAAATATAACTCTAGCAAAAAATCACCGGACGACAAGGCCAGAATGCCAGCAATGCCATGTTGGAGTTGGCAAATCACCACTTTCCCCACCTGAAAAATTTTTTCTATCAAGAGATTCTAATATTGTGATAAAACCCCAATCCAAACTTTCATCACCTCTTACAAAAAAGCATCCGGCCTCCTACTCATTAGCCGCCAATAAAAGTAATAAAATGCAAGAAAGTGCTCTCAGTAATACAGATTTAATGGCATTTATCCCTGGTGGCAAGTTCATTATGGGATCTAATGAAAGATGGGACGATGAGGCTCCGGAGTATATAGAGTCAGTGGATAAGTTTTATATAGACCTTTACGAAGTAACTAACGCAGATTATAAAAAATTTACTCATGACACAAAACGTGAATCTCCCTATCATTGGCCTAATGGAGAAATTCCTGATAACAAGAAAAACTATCCAGTGATTTATGTTAATTGGTTCGATGCTGAGCAGTATTGCAAATGGAAAGGCAAGCGGCTACCTACTGAGCAGGAGTGGGAAAAGGCTGCCCGTGGTGAGAGCGGAAATATTTACCCGTGGGGCAATTCTTGGGCTACGGACAAATCAAACCATCCTTACAAAGGCTCCATAGGCACTGAACCTGTCGGCTCTTACCCAAATGGTAAAAGTCCTTATGGTTTATATGACATGTCTGGAAATGTCTGGGAATGGGTTGACAGTTTTTATCTTCCACACCCAGGAAACAATATCAACCGGGGTGAATACGGCAAAGACAAACGTGTACTTAAAGGTGGTTCATGGTTTGACTGCTTATCCTATGGATGTGGCTTGAGTTCCCCAACATTTAATCGAAGTTTCTTTACACCAGAAGTAAAAAACAATAGCTTTGGGTTCCGTTGTGCAAAGTCACCTTGACCTGACAGGTATGCCTTGACTTGCTTCTCTTTTGGGCTAAAAATACGTTGAGTTAAATACATAGGAATAAAATAAAGCACCAATGATTATCAAAAGAATCTACAAAAATGCTGCCTAAAAACGCAGGACACCCAACGAGCACTATTCGCAAAATACTATTGTGGATCTTTGTTGTCGGGTTCTGGTTGTTCTTTTATTGGTATCGAGGAATAGAACTCTCCAATAAAAAACTTTCTGTTGAAACACCTCCTCCAGAAAAATCAGAACCCCTGAATTCCAAAAAGCAACACTAAAGTTCAACCACACTATTCTTTAAAAAAACCAAAATTATCTTAGGGACCGCCAGAAATTAAGTTCTGATAGCTATGTTTCAAAAGAGCGGAGTTATCACGAATCAAATCCAATGGTTTTGCGGTAGGGTTAAGGTGAACTATGACTTTTTTATTCTGATCAAAATAAACTCCTGTTTCTGGGATTGGCTCGATTTTTTTAATAGCCCCTTCTTGCTGTCTGGCAAACTGCTTTGGCTTGGGATCCACAAGGATATTAGGTTCTCGACCAAAGATTGAACCGCTATTGTGAAAAATTAAAAACTTTTCACTTTGAGCTTCTTCAAAGTTAAAGTCCAGAACGCTTGATGCAGTCTCCTTCTGAGTTTCGTAAACAGGTGACTCCATAATATGGCTATCAAATGAAAAATGCAGACCTTGCCTAATGGGTTCAAATCCCGACGCCCCAAAACCTTTTCCCCCTAAAATTAACGGCTTTTCAGTAGATGCAATAATTGGCTCATTATCTCTTGTTAATTCCAATTTATCTTTATTGTTACCAGTGAAAACCTTAGCAATTCTTTCATAACGATTAATATTAATATATGACTTATAGTTTTTCTCAATAGAGTCCACCAATGACTTTATCTCGGTCTTCTTGATCACCAATACCTTTAGGCCGGACTCATCTTCCTCCTCTTCGAAAGGGACTTTAACAATTATTTTTTTCGGGGCAGCTTTTACGGTAGGTTTTTTCTCTCTAGAAGTCAAAGTAGTATAATTATATTTAGGCTCAGCTGCAAGCGGCTTTAGGTTTAAAGCTAAAGAACTCCAAAGTAAAAAACCAAATAACACCCAATAAAAAAATTTCATCTAAAACACTCTAGATTTAAAGTTAAAAATTTTTATCCACAACAACCACATCGGCCAGGAAAACAATTTTCTTAACTTGACACGACTTATTCAATTGAAGTCAAAGTTATAATTCAACTATATCTGCTGTATAATTTTTAAAAAGACGACATCATCGTATTGTCCCTCTCAATTACCATTTTATTATTCAATCAATCTTTTTCAAGGCAAACTATCTTTTTATATTTAAGTTTGATTTAAAAGAAGCAAAAATATTTTTGATCGGAGGAATAAGTTTTTCTTTGAGAACTTCAGGGACGTAATTAATTTTTTCAACTGGCCAACTTTCCACTTTTCTTACATTCAAGCCTTCTTTTAGGTAATACTCTTGTAAAGTTTCCTCAAATCCCGGGATTAATTTATTCTCCCTCACTTTAAAATAAAACTCTCGAATCAATACTGGGTCAAACAAACCCTCAAGAAAATGATCTGTTATCTCATCAATAATAGGTTGCGCGTGTTCGAGAAAGTCCGATGAAAAAGATTTCTCCAAAGTACGATAAGTTATAATCACATCCTGTAACAAATATTTAATATCCTTAGGGTCCCTTTTCAAAATTGGATTTTTCTTGATATTAAATTTCTCTCTAAATTCTTTAATATTTCGAATAGTGTCATAAATAATTGATTCTTCCCAAGAAACAAGGTTCCATATAAAGAATCCTCGCAACCAATTGATTTTATTTGAAGAATCGACCATATGCATAGTTAAACTTGGTTTTATTCCATTACTATAAGGCAAACGACCTCCCCACATATTAAGATCAAGCTCTAATCCATAGGGACGAAAAGCGTTAATTATTGAAGTGTAATAATACCCAACTAAGTGCTCCATATTCTCACGTTTGTCGAGAGGACTATTCTGCGGTAAGTTAGCAATGAAGTACATCCGCCATATTTTTCGTTTTGACTTCCCTTCATCATTAGCTATGAGGTAAGTTCCACCCCAAACACCTGAGGTAATGGGAACTTCAATCTGATGATTTTCCTTTAGTTGAAAGGAAACGCACCGGGCTATATCAGAATATAATTCATTTAAGTAGTACAGGTTGAGCCGTTCATCCTCTGAAAAAACTGGACCAGAAGCTTGAGGTATAACAGGTAACACCATAAGTCAACTATTTATAAAAGGTTTGATTTTAAAGGATAGACTGCCCAGAATTCTATAATTAATTTAATAAATGTGAAAGGTTTTATTCTTCATAGTTATTAAGATACAAGGTCTAAGTGATAAATTCCTTGCCATTTATCGCTACTCACTCTATAAACAAAAAATGTGTTATTGTTTTACTCAGAATCTCTTCAAGGTATATTAAAAAAAAATCACCCTGCAAGAACCCAGAGTAAACCGTCTTTAAAAAATAAGGAGAACATTAATGGCGTCGGATGATAGAGGGAAAGCGCTGGATTTAGCGTTCACTCAAATTGAAAAACAGTTTGGCAAAGGCTCTATTATGAAGCTGGGTCAAGCGGATACATTAAAAGGAATTTCTGTTATTTCAACAGGTTCGATCTCATTGGACTATGCTTTAGGCGTCGGTGGAGTACCCCGTAGCCGAATTGTAGAAATATATGGACCTGAAGCTTCTGGAAAAACCAGCCTCACACTCCATATTATCGCAGAAGCACAAAAAGGAGGGGGTGTGGCCGCCTTTCTTGATGCAGAACACGCACTAGATGCACAGTATGCCCAAAAGCTAGGAGTAAACTTAGAAGACCTCTTACTCTCACAGCCTGACACAGGAGAGCAAACTCTTGAAATTGCAGAGGTTTTAGTTCGTAGTGGAGCCGTTGACGTAATCGTAGTAGATTCTGTTGCAGCCCTTGTTCCTAAAGCAGAGCTAGATGGCGATATGGGTGATTCGCACATGGGTCTGCAAGCAAGGCTAATGTCCCAAGCTATGAGAAAACTCGCGGGAGTGGTTAATAAGTCAAAAACTTGCCTAATATTTATCAACCAAATTCGAATGAAGATTGGTGTAATGTTTGGTAGCCCTGAAACGACAACAGGAGGAAACGCTCTCAAATTTTATTCTTCAGTCCGCTTGGACATCAGAAGAATAGCTGCGATCAAAGATGGCGATAGCGTGGTTGGCAACCGCACAAGAGTTAAAGTAGTTAAAAATAAGGTCGCCCCACCATTTAGAGATTGTGAGTTCGATATATTATACGGACAAGGCATTTCTAAGATAGGGGACTTACTCGATCTAGCTGTAACCCATGAGCTAATAGCCAAAAGTGGTACTTGGTTCTCATATAACGAAACCCGCATTGGACAAGGTCGAGCAAACTCAAGAACGTTTCTTATAGAAAATCCCGAAATATGCGATGAAATTGAAGTCAAACTGAGAAATAAACTGGGACTTCTCCAAGAAACAACTAGCAAAAAAGACACTCAAACGAAAAAAGAAAAAGAAACCCCAGCAAAAAAAGGAAAAAAAGAAGCGACTTCAACACCCTAATGCAATCACATTTTCATGCCTTACGAGGAAGAATCAAAAAATGCCCGC
Organism: uncultured Nitrospinaceae bacterium; assembly: GCA_964584125.1. Classification (GTDB taxonomy): domain Bacteria; phylum Nitrospinota; class Nitrospinia; order Nitrospinales; family VA-1; genus Nitromaritima. Next base: position 24,888 of record CAZOYP010000030.1, read on the forward strand.
AGACATGCGATTCGGTACCTAGTATACAGAGGCCGAAGTCGTGATGAAATTATCCGCTACTTAAAAAAAAAAAAATCTCTGCAATTGCGTTGGATGAAACTCTCATCTATCTTGAAAAAAATGACTATATTAACGATGAGCGTTTTGCACTTCAATTTGGAAAGTCTAGAATTCTAAATAAAAAAATAGGGAAAATACGTTTGGAGCTAGAGCTCAGAAACAAGGGCATCAAGAATCAAATAATCCAAGAAACGCTTAAAGCGCTTTATGAAAAATACGATGAGAAAAAAATCGCACTAGCCTATGCGAAAAAAAAAATTGCAAATCATTCTCTAACTAACATCGAAAAAGACCGCCACCGAATAGCAAAGTTTCTTGAGCGAAAAGGGTTCTCTCATAATGTTATCTATGAGGTGATAACTAATCTGGAGCAACTTATCCCAAATCACGATTTGGATTCTCTTTCTCGTTTACTTGACAAAAGCCCAGAGACGCAAGAGTCCTCTACAATCAAGATCATTCAGAGATGAATATTTTGGCAACCACCCCGTCTACCCTGCAAATTGTGAGTGTTTTATTGCTTGGTCTTGCTCTTGGAAGTTTTATCAATGTATGTATCTATCGACTCCCAAAAAACGAATCCATCATAGCACCGGGTTCCTATTGCGAATCGTGTAAAGCAAAAATTTTCATCTGGGATAACATACCGATTCTGAGTTATCTACTACTTAAAGGGAAATGCCGACAATGTGACAAGTCAATCTCTATTCTTTATCCAATCGTTGAATTGTCAACGTCTCTATTGCTACTTTCTGGATTTATAAAGTTTGGTATTTCTATAAAGTTTGCTATATTTTGTGCTATAGGCCCAGCCCTAATAGCAGTAGCTATTATCGATTTCAAACATTTAATTATTCCTGATGCCATAACCCTCCCAGGGATCCTATTTGGGTTTGTAGCAGGGAGTTATTTGATCGGTCTAAAAAATTCTTCGCTCGGCCTAATTTCTGGAGCAGGTACTTTTATAGTTTTATCAACTATTCACTACTGGATCCGTGGTCTTGTTGGAATGGGGGGTGGTGATATTAAGCTTATTGCTGCGGTTGGAGCTTTACTGGGCATAAAATATGTATTTTTAGTAATTTTTCTCAGCGCCTTTATTGGTTCACTAGTCGGAATAATAGGAGTAGCACTAAGAAAACTTAACTTTCTTAGCAGAGTCCCCTTCGGGTCATATCTAGCCTTAGGCACACTTATAGTTTATTTTTCTGGAGAGGACATCATTAACATTTATATTAAAACTATAATGAGTGTCTATTGAATTTTATTATTAGAAGTGATGAAATAGCTTATAAGAGTACCCTCTAACTTCATATTCATTAACGTTGATTGGAAATTTGAATTTATGGATGACAAAGATACCCACCCAAAGCCTGACAAAAAGAACCTAAGTTTCGACGAACCTCCTAATGAAAAAATCCGCTCTTTAACTACAACAATCGATTCCCTGTCTGCAGAACTGGGGGAGATAAAGAAGAACCTTCAAAAACGTAAAAGCGAGAATACAACGCTCAAGATTTTATTCTATACAGGACTGCTCGTTCTACTTGTGGGCTTTCTTTATTCAAATTCTGTTCTCCAACGCGCACACATGAGAAGCCTAGAAAAAAATATTATTTCACTAGAACAACGGTTATCTAATGATATCGGCCAAATTAAAATGAATTTAGAGCAAGACATCCAGGAGGGAAGAGAATTAAAACTGATTGAGAGTACTAATATTTTTACAATTTTGGAACGTATGGACTATGCTATCTCAAAGCTCCACCCTAAAAAAGAAAAAATCGTTCTTCTCGTTAACCAAGTTCGACTAAATACTAACGAATTTAGACAACTATTAAAAAAACAGCCGAAAAGTTCCAAACTAAAGTAAATTACTAAAAGAAATCGGAAGTATAAATATACCAAAAAGGCTTGCAAAACATATAAACTTGGGCGGTCAATTCATTAAGTTTTTAGCCAACTGTGCCGATAATCAAAGGGTTGATTACTAATTATTGATTTCAGGTCATGAATACAGCCCGAATACATCGATTCGCAAGCATAATCTTTCTTATTGTTTGTACCCTTTTACCCGACGTCACTATTGCTGAAGATTCGAGCCTAAAGCAATATAAAGCCAACATTCATGAATTAAAAAAAAATCTGCCGTTACGCCCGCATGACCCAAACCTGCACTTTAATCTAGCAAACAACTATTGGAAGCTTGGGCAATATAATAAATCAAGAAGATAACTTACTGAGTATTGGTAAAGATATATATGGTCGCGAACAATTTCTTCAATCTAATGCTGCGCATTCCTGGGAGTTAATGAAAAATACTGCTTATATCAATAATATTTATTTATTTTCTGTATCTGGGTATAGATCATATATTGATCAAGCAAATATAATTAATAAAAAATTAAAAAGCGGTGCATCAATAGATCATATATTGACTGTTAATAAATTACCTGGATATAGTGAACATCATACCGGC
>CAZOYP010000031.1:0-27208 GCA_964584125.1 uncultured Nitrospinaceae bacterium
GTTCGAAATGCAGGGCCTGAAGTTCTAGGTGACATCAAACTCTGATCTACTTGTCCATAAGCACCCGGAACCATATCATCAGCACTGGCTGTGCTGATACCAAACGTTGCTACTAATGCCAACCCTAATGCTAAAACAATTAACTTTCTCATTCTTAAGCCTCCCCTAAAAATGATTGCTGATTAGCCTAGAACAACACTCGGTACTTAAATACAGTTGCAACCAGGCCTTTTCACTTATCATCAGACAAACCCTGATGTACTCTTACACTCTAAAGCCGCGACGCTAAGCTATCAGGTCACAGAACTAAGTCTTTAGCCAAAGAATTTATAGTCTTATCTCTTATTTGTCAATACAAAAAATACTTACTTAAAATAAGAATATTCCTATGCTAGTGTGGGAAGGCTTTATTGATCAAATAACTTTGAAAATCTTAATGTTTCTAAGCTAGTTACTAGCATTTGGCGATATATTAGATTTTCTGTAAGCTAAATATTTTTTTAAATAAATCACGCCAGGGCTATATTTAATTAAAAAAAACGAGTTATTTTCTGCGGTTTAAGGATAGAGGGATGGAAGTATGTTGCTGTTTTTGGCAAAGAAAAAGCCGATGGAACCAACCGGTTCCATCGGCCTTAACTAGAAGCTTTGTATGCTAATTTTACTTCAGCGTTGCGTGGTTCTCTTGACACTGAGCATTGGAAACCAATGGCTCTGACATGAAGCCTTTACGATTCTGATTCATCTGGGCTCGATACTTACCATCGGAATTATCCCCTTGGCAGTCACCTGGAACTAATCCGCGAACCTGAGCTTCTTCTATCGTTTTAGCAGCCTTCCATGATTGTTTGTATTGAGACTGCCCCCATTGGAAGTCTGCTCCACCACCGTTACCAGCGTTGCTTAAAGACTGACCAGCACCCGATCTTTGATTAACGTAGTTTGCGTGAGCTCTATCTGCGGCACCAATTTGCACCTGTGTGCGGAATGCCGTGCCCGAGGTTTTACCAATATTCATTACTTGAGCAGCCCCTACGTTCGCATATGACCCTGGAACTACACTGTCAGCGCTAGCGTTCATTGCGCTGAAGCTAAATAGGAAAGTTACTGCTAGAAGCATCATCACTTTTTTCATAATTAGGTCCCCCCATTAAGTTTGGTTGACGTGAAAACTGAAGACGATACTAGCAACTTGGCTTCGTTAAATGTATAGGTTTAGTTCTGAATTTTTATTAAAGTTTATTCCTATAGAATATAAGCATATTTCTGTTAAGTTGATTGTGTGGGTTGATACTTACACTGAGATTACGGTTTGAAGGCTGATTTATTTTGTCTTTAATAATGGCAGGAAAAACCTTAACTTTATTGAGACATTAACTTTATTCAGACATTTATATTGCCGGTTATTAAAATATTGGGATTTTTAATATCTAACCTTAAAAAATATAATTGAAGAAATTTAAATAATTATGTTGCTGTAGTCTTCAAAATTTATATATCATGGTCATGTTGGCCTTACATTTTAATTTTTTGTTTGCAGCCAATTATTATTTACTTTTTTCCCCTTTGAGCTGATTTATGTCCATAAAAAACAAGTATTTTTCTGTCGAGGAAGCCAACGCATTTATCCCCAAATTATTGGTTGATATACCTCGTATTCAGGATTTAATGAAACGCTTGGTTAATGATTTCCCAGATGTAATAAAGGCAAAAGAGAAGGCCCAACAAAATGGCGGGAGTTTGCAAGGGGCTGATTATATAAGTTGCGTATTAATGATTAATTCTTTGACGGCGGGGCTTGAGTCTGAAGGCTGTATTTTAAAGGGAATTGAACATGGCCTTATAGATTTTCCTTCGCTAAGGGATGGTAAAGAGGTTTATCTTTGTTGGAAAAATCCGGAACCACGGATTGAATATTGGCATGACATTCAGTCAGGGTTTGCTGGTCGTCAACGAATATAGTCTTATTTTTTTTTGGAGTTATTTGTTTCCCGGATCATGGCTCTTAAAGCTTTGACCATTTTTGGGTTCCCAGACAAAGCGTCCCCCACGTTAATTGCTGATTTATTACCCCTAAAATTGGCGAATTCGCCCCCTGCTTCTTGGATCATTATTTTGCACGGAGCGAAGTCCCAGATATAAGCCCATGGGTCAACCATAACATCAATTGAACCCCTAATTGCCATCAAGTGGCCGAATGCATCAGGATAGGTTCTAACAATTTCTGCTTCACGGAGAATTCTGTTATACAAATTCATGCATTTTTTCTCTTTAAAGCAGTATCTATCGGCTGTTCCTACGAAAGCTTCTTTTAAAGTATTTTGATTAGATACTTGAAGGCGTTGGTTTCCAGAAAATGTCCCTCGTCCTTTAACTGCCCAAGTTGTTTCACCTAAGGCTGGCAAGCTTATAATTCCCATTACAGGAGTGCCTTTGTGAAGTAGAGCGACCAGGGTGGCAAACAAGGGCAACCCTCTTATGAAGGAACGTGTTCCATCGATTGGATCAATCGTCCACACCCATTCTGATTGTGGATTTTCTTCACCAAATTCTTCACCAATAATACCATGATTGGGGTAGGCCTTAGATATTTTCCTTCGTAGTATTTCCTCCGCTTTGCGATCTGCAAAAGTTACAGGGCTCAGGTCGGATTTGGATTCGACTGTCATGTTAGTACGGAACCACCTCATGATTTCTTTATTTGAAACTTTCAAACATGACAGGGCTTTGTTTTTAGCTTCTAGCAAATCCATCGATTGATCTCCACAAATTAGTTTTTTAATAGACTTTTGATTCCCTTTAGCTAGGTATACGGTCCCTTGACTTACTAGATATTAAAGATTGCAAAAAAAATCCTATAAAAATATAATTGGGGTTTGCAATCTAACTCGGATTTAAATTTATGAAAGATAAGAATCTAATGATCGCTGTCATTGGCTGTTTTGCTATAGCAGTTTTATTTATACTCGTTATCGTGTGGGAGATCAAAAAATCAATTGATCATCGAGAGAAGGTGCGTCAATTATCGGCTAATGTGACCAGGACTGTTGAAGATGATAATAGAGATTTTAGTATTTACGAGTCAATAGTTGGGACCGATGAGAGAGAAATGATTTTAATTCCCGAGGGTATGTTCACTAGAGGATCAGATCAGGGTGGTTTTGATGAAAAGCCAGAGCAGGAGATTTACTTGGATGCATTTTATGTCGACAAATATGAAGTTACGGTAAAAGCTTATAATGTCTTTCGTAGAAATGCTGACTATGTTAAGCCGTCATTTCCCTTTATGCAGGGTGATGCGAAAATTCTTGAGACACCCACTTTCCCAGTTGTAGGGGTTTCGTGGTACGATTCGGTGAATTATTGTAAATGGGCAGGTAAAAGACTTTTGACGGAAAAGCAGCTCGAGGTACTCATGGTCTAAAGTATCCCTGGTCTAATAAGATGCTTGAGAAACGTTCCAATTTAGCAGGTAAAGCTGATGGTTTTGAATTCATGGCCCCTGTAGGTAGTTTTCCCATGGGTAGGAGCGTTTATGGTATTCATGACATGTCAGGTAATGTTTCGGAGTGGGTCATAGACCTTTACGATCAGTTTTATTACAAAACTGCTCCCATCATGAACCCAACCGGACCTGAGAAAGGAAAAAATAGAGTCTATCGTGGTGGATCGTGGGATTCAAGATCACCAGATATACGGACAGCTAAACGTTTTGCAGCGACGGAGGGGAGAAAAGATGCTGTTTTAGGTTTCCGTTGCGGTTTATCCAAAGCTGATTTGAAAGAATAGTGAGTATTAAAAATAATTTGGTGACTATTGCTCAGTTTCCTTCTTAACCTTAGACCCCTAAATCAAAAAGTTTTTTAAACTAGGTGGACCTCCTTGAATCTCCAATCCAGATTCTGGATACTAATTTTCTTTTTTATTTCCGGCGCAACAGGTCTTATCTACGAGGTTGTGTGGACAAGGCTTTTAACGCGGGTGATGGGAAATACCCATTATTCCATTGCAACTGTTTTGACAATTTTTATGGCAGGTTTAGCCCTAGGTAGCTATCTAGGCGGGCGCTGGATTGATAGAAAAAAAAATGCCTTATTATTTTATGCAGCACTTGAGGGTGCCATCGGTATTTATTGTTTATTGATTCCCTCAATTATTGACAGTGCTTCTCCCTTGTTCGAGTGGATTTATCAAACTCAGACTGAATCATATTCCAAAGCAAGCTTATATCGTTTTTTAGTTTGTGGAGCTATTTTATTAGTTCCGACCTCCCTGATGGGTGCGACACTTCCTGTGTTGAGTAAATACGTTTCTCGCGAACGTACATGTATTGGTCAAGATGTGGGGACCTTATATTCTCTCAATACCTTTGGGGCAGTTTTTGGGGCTTTGTCTAGTGCATTTATATTTATGCGTATTTGGGGAGTTCTCTCCACAATTTGGTTTGCAGCAGCTTTAAATATTTTGATTGCAGTTGTCATCTATATATTTTTTCGTACCGATGGTGACACGTATTCGAATGAAGAAGCAGCACAATTCAAAAGATCAATAGAAGTACCTTCATTAAATTCAAATATATTTTTTATTTTATTAGCATTTGGTTTTTCAGGTTGGTGTGCTTTGACCTACCAAGTTGCCTGGAATCGAATACTGTCACTCCTTTTAGGGTCATCTATTTATGCTTTTAGTCTTATTTTAACTACATTTATTCTTGGACTCGCTATAGGAACGGCGATGTTTTCTCAATGGGTTAATAAGTTTAAGAACCCATTAGTAGTCTTTGGGTTTCTTCAGGTTGGAATCGGTGTTTCGTCGCTAGCAATAATCCCACTATTCGAAAATATTCCTTTTATCAATCGTTGGGTTTACCAAAACTGGAGTATGGAATTCGTGACTATACAGTGGTCCGTTTTCCTTGTGATCTTTTCTTTTTTATTTATCCCTACCTTTCTAATGGGTGGACAATTTCCTGTAGTTATCAGGCTTGTAGTTCGGAAGTTAGACACGCTAGGTCATTCTATTGGTAGCGTTTATGCCTCTAATACGGTTGGTACAATCATAGGGGCATTTTTAGCTGGTTTTGTACTCATTCCATGGATTGGAGTCCAAGATACAATTCTTGTTGCTGTGGGACTGAACTTGCTTATTGGTATGGCTTTGTTGTTTTTTGCTAGCGACCTTTCTACGAATATTAAAATTTATGCATTACCATCAATCCTGATTTTTTGTTTCTTATACGGTCGATCAATGCAAACTTGGGATAAGTCGATTATTTCAAGCGGTTCTTTTATGCCTTATCGTATAGGTGATTTGAGTGAAGCAGAAAAAAAATCAAATAAAATTTTATTTTTTAAAGAGGGTACGCACACAACTGTTACGACAGAACTTTCAACTTCGGGAAATATTTTTTTACGTGTGAATGGTAAAACCGATGCCTCTTTGGGCATCGATATGCGAACACAGTTACTCTCTGGTTATCTTCCTATGTTTTTGCATAAGAAACCTAAATCAGTCTTAGTTATAGGGCAAGGGAGTGGTATTACCTTGGGTGCAGTGGAACAGTTTCCAATTAAATCTGTAGATCTTGTTGAGATATCTTCTGCAGTCATTGAAGGGTCACGTTTTTTTAATTTTTTTAATCATAACGCTTTGGACGATAAGAGGCTTAAAGTAATCCTTGCTGACGGAAGAAATCACGTGGCTTTAGCAGAAAAAAAATATGATGTCATAATTTCCGAGCCGTCAAATCCATGGATATCTGGTGTTGGCGCATTATTTACAGATAATTTTTTTAAATTGATGAAAAAGCGACTCAACTTGAATGGGTTAGCTTGTATTTGGGTTCATACCAACATGAGTCCAATGAATTTTAAATCTGTTGTACGTACTTTTTCTGAGAATTTTAAAACAGTTACGATGTGGGAGTCCATTGTTGGAGATGATTACCTACTCATTGGATCCGATTCTAAATACAAACTTTCTTACACTTTGATTGATGAAGTTTTATCAAATGAAATTCGTGGTAAAGATCTTTACCGGATCGGTATACATAATGTAAGAGATTTTATGAGTCTTTTGATTATGAATCGAGAACAATTACTTAAGTTTAGTAAGGGTGCACCCATCCACACCGATGATAACTCACTTTTAGAGTTTAATGCTCCTCAATATATATATAAAGATGAAAGAGATGTTCTTGTTCGTCAGTTGACGCCTTTTGTTCAAATAGACGGGTCGCTTCTCGAGTTTGATGAATCGAAAGAAATTAATCGTTTAAGCGTATTAGAAGAAATCAAAGTAATCGAGCGATCTGAGAGTCAAATTGCTGGGATTAAGCGCAGAAATAAAATTGATGGACTATTAGACCAAGCTAAAAAAGCATATGAAATTGGTGATGTCGGTCGCGCAATAGATATTTATGGGGAAACTATTAAGCACGATCCAGAGAATATACTTGCATGGTTAAATATGGGAAATGTCCTTAAGGGACTAAAACGTTTCAGTGCCGCAGAAATTGCTTATAAGAGGACATTGGAAATTAATCCGTTTTATTTATATGGAGATATTGCCTTGGCTCAACTTTATTTGGCATCTAAGGATCCTGAAAAAGCCCTGAATGTGTTAAAATCAGTTCGCAAATGGCACTCCGATGACAGTGAGATTAGCCTTCATATGGGACTCGCTTTTGCATTTCAGAAAAAGTCAGACCTTGCAATACAAGAATTTCAAAAAGCTATTAGAATAGATCCAGACTATGATTTGCCTTATTATTATAGCGGGATCCAGTACTTTAATTCTCATCCAAACCTTTCAAAAAAAAATTTAAAAAAATTTTTAGAATTATCGTATAAAAATTCAAATAGTCAGGATTTAGTTTTAAAGGCGCAGCAACTGTTAGGAAAGCTTTAAATGTTTGATTGCTTATAACTCTATTTTTAATTTAGATTTTAACTAATTTATATGCCCCGTAAGATAAAAATTTTGTGGATTTCGTGTGTTTTAATTGTCTTTATTGGTTTTATTTACTTTTCTATTCAAGAAAGTTTTAAAGCTCATAAAGGTAGGGAAGAAGCTAGAATTGATCAAGAAGCCCGCATAAAGAAAAAACAGATGGCGGTAAAAGAGATTGATAGAGGCCATACCTTTAAAGTTGATCCCATCAAAGAAATTAAAGAGCTTAATGCTCTCGGTCAATTTACTGCTGCTGTTAAATATGCAGAAGGAGCAGCTACGCTTAACCCAAACCAGTCCAGAATATATACATGGTGGGGGATTTCTTTGGTTAAGTCTGGTAAGAGAGGGGAAGCAAAGGAAAAGTTTGTCAAGGCCATAAGTCTTGATAGTAATAATTCAAAAACATATCTTTATTGGGGGTTAACTTTGGCTATGGATGGCAATCTAGAGGCTGCCATAGAAAAATACAAGAAAGTCATTGCGTTAGATCCAGAAAATAGTAATGGCTATGCATATTTTGGGGCCGCATTAGAGCAATTAGGCGACCACTCTGGAGCTATTGTAAAGCTTGAGCGTGCTTTGGAAATTATGCCAAATAATTCAAACGTTTTTGGTGTTTTAATTGAGGCCTTATTTAATCAGAATAAATATGATGAGGCCTGGAAGGTTGTAAAAAAAGCAAAAAATGCAAAAGTAGCAATTTCTCCAAAATTATTGGATAAGTTGGTTTTAGTGTTTCCTGAGCCAACTGAATAACTGTTTTAGCTTGAGAAATATTTATTTTTTGAGAAACCAGGTGATATTATTATAGCAATGTTTTCCATAAGTCTAAATTTGTGATATAGTTCCGCTGTTTTTAGATTTCTAGATACGGTTTTATACTTGAATAACTTTGGATATATACTGGGGAGGTTTAATTAAAGTGAGGATAAAAGCTTCGCGTTGGAAATTAATTGGATTACTTTATCTTTTTTTGTTTTTTAGTTTTGCTTCAATTGTAAATGCGTTAGGTTTCTCTTTAGACTCGCAGTGGTCCAAGCCAAACCTTAATCCAAAGAGTGGTAATGGTTTGCATGTTTTTATGTCTCAGGATTCAAGGGATGCCTCAGATGTGACGTTAACGATGGAGAAGGCTCCCAATGGTTCCTCTATCCCCTCTCCGTTGTCTTATTTAAATTGGCGCGACATTGATTGGAAAGACCCTTTTGTAAAGCATGGTCAGGTGCAAGGCTCGACTGCAAGTGCTTCAAATGGATCAACTAGATCTACTTCAGCCTCTACTCTTTCATCCGATTCTTCAATGAAATTAGAGCTAAAGATGCCATCTTCCACCTCAATTATAACATCAGATTCATTTGATGATTTAGAGGATCCTTTTGCGTCGAAGTCTTCTGCTCTTGAAATGTCAGACCCATTTGAAGACTATAATCGTTTTATGTTTGATTTTAACGAAAGTTTTTATGAAAACATTATGGAACCTATTGTTCGTGAATATAGAGATATCGTGAATGAAGATGTTCGTATGGGTATTAGTAATATTTTCGCTAATGCAATGGCACCTTTAAAATTAGTTAGCAGCCTTCTTCAGGGTGACGTTGATAAAACTAGTAGAGTTGTCGGCAGGACGATCATTAATACGACCTTAGGTTTGGGCGGCATGTTTGATGTAGCTAGTAGTGCATTTGATATCGATGATGTAAACGAGGATCTTGATCAGGTTTTAGGGTCATATGGAGTTCCGACAGGGCCGTATGTTGTGCTACCACTTTTTGGGCCTTCAAGCGTGCGTAATGTTTTTGGTCGCGTTGGGGGTATATTTTTAAGCCCTACTTATCATTTTGCACCAGGAATTGAAGTTGGAGGAACTTTGACGGTTACGGAGCAAGTCAATGATACTTCTTTTATTGTTGACGATATAGAGCAACTCGAGGAAAGCACTATTGATAAATATGAAAGTGTTAGAGATTTTTATGGTCAATATCGAGATGGTCTAATTAAAGAATAGGCTTTATTTAGATATTGGCTGGGAGGGAGTCGAGTTGGTCACCCTGTAAGATCGCAAAACTATTAAAAAAATATTATGTGAATTAGTTTATTTTGATTGATACAGTTAGATCCGGGCTTTTTACGAAACTGTTGTCACATGCACCGTCGTCAAACCTTACTTCCATCCCACCGTAAGAATTTGGAAAAATTTTTTTTCGAGATAAAACCCATTCGTTACCTTTTTGATAATAACCAGTTATTGAAAAAGATTGACTCGTAAGCGGCGATCCTTTTAAGACGAATGATTCACCCCCTTTTTTTATAACTGACCCCATACTTTTACTCCCTATAAACCATTCGACTTTGTATCTTTGCATAGAGTCCGCGTCGATTTTAGAGATAAAGTTGGCTTGCAAGTTTTTGTATAGCGAAAAATCTGCCGGGCTTAGGGATCCTTCACAGTTTGCGAGCAAGGTTGTAGGGAGAATGGCATTAAGAGTTAGGCTGGTAAATAAATAAATCCTGGCAAAAAAAATGTTCATAAAATTCATTTATGAATTAGTAGTTTCTTTGGCATCCAATTATAAACTGCATACTATTGTATCATTAATTAATTGTTAACTATCCCAATTAGTATTATTTTGTTATCTTTTATTTGATCTGTTCTTTTAACTAATAAAATATTATGGAGATTTACTTTGGATGAATTTCAACATACTAATAGATTAGTTCATGAAACTAGTCCTTACCTTTTGCAGCATAAGCATAACCCAGTTAATTGGTATCCTTGGGGGAACGAAGCACTTGCACAAGCCGAAGCTGAAGACAAACCAATTTTTTTAAGCATAGGGTATTCTTCTTGTCATTGGTGTCACGTTATGGCAGATGAATCGTTTGAATGTGAGAAAACAGCCCATATCATGAATGAAAATTTTATTAATATAAAGGTCGATAGGGAAGAAAGGCCTGATATTGACTCTGTTTATATGAAATCAATTGTTTCAATGGTAGGGCAGGGTGGGTGGCCTATCAGCTTATTTTTAACACCAAACTGTACTCCATATTTTGGTGGGACATATTTTCCACCAACTAACAAATATAATAGACCTGGGTTTCCCCAAGTTCTAGAAGAAGCATTAATTATTTACAAAGAACAGAAAGATGACTTAAAAATACGCACTCAAAATATTTTAGAAAAATTAAACACCTCCGAATCAAGTTCTAAGGGTGGTTCGATTTCAGTTCATCCCTTGATTGACGAAGCAATACGTATTATGGAAGAGAGATTTGATTCAGATGAAGGAGGGTTTGGTTCTGGTATGAAATTTCCTGAACCAATGAACTATACACTGCTTTTGCGTCATTGGGTTAGAACTGGAGCAGATCAATCGATAAGAATGCTTGATAGAACTCTCACAAAGATGGCCGAAGGTGGTATTTACGATCAACTGGGAGGAGGGTTTCATCGTTATTCTACTGATAGACAATGGCGTGTTCCTCATTTTGAGAAAATGCTTTATGATAATGCGCTTTTGTCTAAGCTTTATATTGATATGGCTCAAGCAACTAAACAAGACATTTATAGCGACGTACCCCGAGATATTTTTAAATATATTCTTTCTGAAATGACATCTCCAGAAGGAGCTTTTTATTCTGGTCAAGATGCTGATACTGACGGAGAGGAGGGAAGTTATTATTTTTGGGAGATGAAAGAGTTTCTGGAATTACTCGGTCCTCGCAACGCCAAGGTGATGGCGCGTCACTTTGGCGTCACTTCCTCAGAAGGCGTTTCACGTAAAAATATTTTATATGTAAAAGAGCCAATAGAGAGCTTAGCAAAACTTGAAGGAATTGCAATTTTTGAGCTAGATCATATTTTACGCACATCTAAAGAAGCTTTATTAGAAGCGAGGAGAAAAAGGGCTAGGCCCTTTACCGATAAAAAAATAATTACTGGGTGGAATGGTCTAATGATAACTGCTTTTGCTTCTGGTTATATGGTTTTGCATGGTAAGGATTATTTGGAAGCAGCAATCCGTGCAGGAGAATTCTTATGGAACAACATGTGGACAGATAGTGGTATTTTGCTTCGTATTCATAGTAATGCAGAAAGTAAAATCAATGGATGTCTTGAAGATTATGCGTATTTTCTTGAGGCGGCGCTTTCGCTTTATGAGGCTTCTTTTGACCTAATATGGATTGAACGCGCGAATCAACTTGCTGATAAGATGATTTCTGAGTTTTATGATTTTGAAGAAGGGGGTTTTTTTATATCGGGACTCTCATCAGAAGTTCTTATAGCTCGATTAAAAAATGCAGCTGATGAAGCAATTCCTTCAGCCAATTCAATCGCTATTTTATCTATTCTTAAGTTAGGTCATCTTTCTGGTAATAAACATTACCTTGAGATTGGGACTCGATCTGTTAGTGCTTTTAAACGGAGAATTGATAAGAATCCAGCAGCTCATACTGGTATTTTAGCTGCTGCTGATTTTATGGTGTCTTCTCTTACGGAGGTTATTTTTACTGGTGCTTTGGAAAATCCTATTTTTGAAGATATGAGGGATGCTCTCCATCAAGACTATCGCCCTAATAAAGTTGTTGCATGGAATAATAATAGTCAGTCTTCAGAACTTATTCCTTTGTTGGAGGGAAAATCTTCTGTTGACGGAACCCCTGCAGTTTATGTTTGTGAAGAAGAGACTTGCCATCCACCAGTGAGGTCTGGAAAAGCACTTTTCAACTTACTTAGGCCTCCTCCTGAGATTCGACTTAATATTTTTGATTACGATAAGCAGATAAAAGATGCCGAAGAAAAGGAGCAGGGTAAATTTCTTGGGGTCATGGATCAAATTTTTAAACAGTCGGGTTTAAAATAATAGTATTCTACCAAAATTTGCTCTAAATTTAGCTATGTACATCATAGTTTTAGGTTAAAAACATTGATATATCATAAGCTTATGATTATAATCGAAACATCATCCAGTTTATTCAAATTTAAGGAAAGCATATTATGGCTGTAGACAGCAAAGAGCTTGAAGATTTTATGCCTAACACAGAGTTGGAGTGGTCGGATACTGCGATAGCTCGAATGAAAAACGTCCCTTTTTTCGTCCGTAAAAGTGTTGTACGAGGAATTGAGCAATATGCAAAAGACAAAGGTGTGAGCCTTATTGATGATGATGTTGTTTCCCGGGCTCGTCAAGAACGTGAGGGTGCTGCGATTGAAGAATCAAGAAAAAATAAGGCGGCTAAAGTTGCACCTCAATCAGAAGTTCCCGAAGAAGAAATTAAACGCCAGTTTGTGAATTTTGCTTTTTATAAGTTGGATCCTGCATTCCGAAGATTGCCAAAGGAAAGAAAGGAAGCGGCAAAAAAGGAATTTCTTGAGGTCCTAGAAGAGTATGATGCTAACAACGATATGATACTTCTTGGTTACACGATGGTCGGTATCAGAGCTGATGTAGACATTATGTTCTGGCGTATAAGTTATGAGATGGAGGGTTTTCAGAAGATGACCACCCGCTTATATCAAACTGACCTTGGAAGTTTTTTAACACCAAGCTACTCTTATTTATCACAGACAAAGCGTTCTATGTATCAAGATATGTTTAATCCTGAACACGAGGAAGACCGTACCCATATAATTCCAGGAAAAGCAAAATATCTATTTATTTATCCGTTTGTAAAAACGCGGGAATGGTATCTTCTCACTCAGTTTACACGTCAGGGAATAATGGACGAACACATCTACGTTGGGAGTAAGTACCCGTCGGTGAAACTCAATACTAGTTATTCTTTTGGTATCGATGACCAAGAGTTTGTAGTTGCATTTGAGACTGACTATCCCGAAGATTTTGTAGACTTAGTTATGGATCTTCGAGAAACACAGGGAAGCCTCTATGTAGAACGAGACACTCCAATTTTCAGCTGTATTGCAAGTTCTTTGGAAGACACAGTTAATAGTTTAGGTATATAAAAACTCAAAGGATTGATCAAAATAAAGATCTATGGTTAATTCATAGTTTGGATATTCATCCATGTTGCTAAGTATTTTTTAAAAGACTTAATAATTTACCAATAGTTTCTTTTAAGTGTTTTCTATGAACTACTTGGTCAATAAGACCATTGTCTAATAAAAATTCTGCACGTTGAAACCCATCAGGAAGTTTTTGTTGGATGGTTTGTTCTATAACCCTAGGACCTGCAAAACCGATTAATGCCCCTGGCTCAGCAATAATGATATCTCCGAGCATAGCAAAGCTTGCTGAAACACCTCCAGTAGTTGGATCAGATAATATAGAAATATAAGGTAAATTTTCTTTTGCTAATTTGCTAAGAGCGGCAGATGTTTTGGCCATTTGCATAAGCGAAAGAATTCCCTCCTGCATTCTGGCTCCACCAGAACACGACAGAATTATTAAGGGAGATCGATTGCTAATTGCCCTTTCGATTGATCTAGTTATTTTCTCTCCGGCCACGACTCCCATACTTCCGCCCATAAAACTGAACTCGAAAAAACAAATTTCCACTTTATGGTTTTTAACACAACCAGTTCCTGTAATAACTGAATCTGAATTAATTCCTTTTTTAAAGTATGCTTTTAATCGATCTTTGTACTTTAAGCTATCCTTGAATTTGATTGGGTCATTCGCAATTAAATTAGCATCGTGTTCTACAAAAGTACTTTCGTCTAAAATTTGATTAATGCGTTGTTTTGCACTTATTCGAAAATGATAGTCACATTGCGGACATACACGAAGATTTTTCTCGAGATCAGCAATGAATATGTTGTCTTTACAACCTCGGCATTCAGCCCACAAATCGGCATTTGCGGGGTCACTTTTTTTAATGGTCGCTTTGGATTTAATTTTTTCTATCCAAGACATAATTACAAAAATACCAATAGAGTTTAAAAATTAGTAGAGCTTAATTTTTACTGATAAGGAGAGTCATTTTAATTATTTTCAGGATGTTTTATGGAATCTGGAATGGTATTAAGGTTTGCTTTTCGAGATGACCATTCTCTAATTGGCCCCAATATGGTGTAACCGAAGCTGATTATAAATAGAGCAATTTTAGGTATAGTAGCTAAAATGTATAGCACGAGTACAACCAAAAGAAATCTCGTAAACGAAACTCTCTTACGAAATTCGAATTTTTTAAAGGCTGGATATTTAATATTACTAACCATTAAAAAAGCCAGAATGTAAACCACTGCTACCATGAATCCGGGGTGTACTCTTGACCCAAATAAGTCTTCGAATGCAATTATAATTGATGCGATAACCGCAGCGGCAGCAGGCGTTGCTAATCCGATAAAACATTGGCCTTGGCTATCTGGTTTTGATGTGTTAAACCTTGCTAAACGCAATGCGGCGCAAAGTAAATATAAAAATGCAGCCATCCACCCTACGCGACCAAATGGCTTTAATACCCAAGCATAACAAAGAAAGGCAGGAGCCATGCCAAATGATATAACATCCGCTAAAGAGTCATATTGCATTCCAAAAGCACTAGTTGTTTTGGTCATTCGAGCAATCCTACCATCAAGAACGTCAAAAATTATGGCTAACACAATCGCCCAAGCTGCAAGATAATATTTGTCATTAAGAGCTGCAATAAACGAATAAAATCCACAGAAGACGTTCCCTGTTGTAAAGAGGCTTGGCAGGATGTGAATACCTTTTCTTGGATTCATCATATGTTCTTTTTAGTTTGCACTGAGGTAACCAATAATGCTTTTTCCACCACTAACGCGATCTCCACAAAAAACGGATAATTTAGTATTTTCTGGTAGCAGAATATCGACGCGAGACCCGAATCTAATTAGTCCATATCTCTGACCCAATTTATAGTAATCTCCTTTTTTAGGCCAGCAGATGATTCGTCGAGCAATAAGACCGGCGATTTGTTTGACATAGATATTGGTTTTCCCGTTATTTATCATAATAATATTTTGTTCATTATCCATTGATGCTTTAGGATTAAATGCAGCAAGAAACTTACCAGGATTATAACGAATATCCCTAATAACGCCTTCAATAGGTACTCTATTTACGTGGACATTGAATACGGAGAGAAATATAGTTATTCGCGTGCACAACTGACCACTAATAGGTTCCTTTTCTGTGACAATTTCTGTTATTTTCCCATCAGCTGGGGAAACAACTACATTGGGTTCATTTGGAATGCAACGTTCTGGGTCTCGAAAAAACGAAGTTACAAATAAAAAGGCTAGCCCAAAAATAACGGCTGCCCAATTAAATGAAAGCATAAACCCAAGAATTGTAATAATAAATAACGGTAAAATGAAAATAAAACCATCTTTTGCAATAGGAATTTTCATAGTAATCTAGTCAAATACCTTTAAATTTTTTTGAAGAGGGTGTTGAAAAGGTAATAGCTATTTTAGTTTTTTGCCTACAAAAGGCATCATTTTTCTCAACTTCTCACCAACTACCTCAATGGGATGCTCAGAATCTTGTTTTAAACGAGCATTAAATACTGGACGATTGGCCTGGTTTTCTAAAATGAACTCTCTGGCAAAACTTCCACTTTGAATTTCTGCTAGAACTTTTTTCATCTCATCTCGAGTTGACTGGGGAATAATTCTAGGTCCTCGAGTTACATCTCCATAAGCGGCGGTGGTGCTGATAGAATAGCGCATATTCCCAATACCCCCCTCATAAATCAAATCAACAATTAGTTTTAGCTCGTGTAGACATTCGAAGTAAGCTAAGTCAGGATTGTAGCCGGCCTCAACCAGAGTGTCGAAGCCTGCTCGAATAAGCTCCGTAACTCCTCCACATAAAACGGCTTGTTCACCAAAAAGATCAGTTTCAGTTTCTTCCCGAAAAGTGGTTTCAAGAACTCCCGCTCGCGTGCCTCCAATACCTTTGGCATATGCAAGAGCAATTTTTTTTGCTTTTTTGGAAATATTCTGGTGAATAGCCATTAGACACGGCACACCCGCCCCCTGTTCATAAGTTCTTCGAACTAAATGTCCAGGACCCTTTGGGGCTATCATGAAAACATCTACTGATTTTGGAGGTACTACTTGTCCAAAATGGATATTAAACCCATGCCCAAAAGCAATGGCGTCACCCTTTTTAAGATGAGGTGCAATTTCAGTGTCATACATTGCGCGCTGTTTGTCGTCTGGAATAAGAATCATGATGATGTTTGCAATTTTTGCTGCCTCAGGCACGGTCATAACTTTCAATCCATCCTTTTGAGCTCTTTTCCAAAAAGTACTCTCTTTACGCAATCCGACTACGACCTTAATACCGCTGTCATGTAAGTTTCTTGCGTGCGCATGTCCTTGACTGCCGTATCCAATAATGGCAACCGTTTTATTTTTTAAAAGTTTGATGTCTGCTTGGCGATCATAATAAATACTAGGCAATTTCTTTCTCCTTTTCCTTACTTTTTGATAGGGTTTTTTCTTAATATTCAGGAAGTATATTTAGATCTACTCAATTTATTAATTGGTACCCCTACTTATTGCGATACGTCCAGACCGAACAATTTCCTTAATACCAAGTGGTTTAAGGAGGTCTAAGAATCCTTTTGTTTTACCTTCATCACCAGTGATTTCGACTGTATAAGTATCGGGACCCACATCAATTACCTTAGCACGAAAAATTTCCACTATACGCAAGATCTCCTCACGAACACGAGCTTCGGTATTCATTTTTACTAATATTAATTCCCGATCAACAAAATGTTCTTCGGTTAAATCAGTGACTTTGATAACATCCACAAGTTTGTTTAGTTGCTTTGTGATTTGTTCAATTTTTTTGTCATCTCCGCGTGTAATAATTGTCATCCTTGAAATTCCAGCTTCGTTTGTTTCAGCAACGTTTAGGCTCTCTATATTAAAACCTCGTCCACTGAAAAGCCCTGAAATTCTTGATAACACCCCAGATTGGTTTACGACAAGGACAGAGATTGTATGTTGCATTTTTTCAAGGTTTTAGAGACTAAAGTAATTTGATCTGTTATGTTTAATTGGGCAATATATCAGAAACGTCTTATATTTGCCATTATATTTCCGCCTTATTTTTTGTGTAAGTTATTGGATTTTTGCTCTTTGGGGACTAGTTTATGAAATTCGAAGACCTCCCTGTCGTTCTCAGGTATGTTAGAAAGTCAACTAAATATTGGCCTCCGCCCGTGGTGACTGCAATAAGTCTTAAGCAAAATCCTTTTATGGTTCTAGTAAGTTGTTTGCTTAGTTTAAGAACTAGAGATGAAATTACTTATGCCGCTTCTAAAAGGTTGTTCGCTCTTGCTAGGTCCCCAAAAAAACTATTGGATTTGAATCCACATCAGGTAGAAAAAGCAATTTACCCAGTTGCTTTTTATCGAAATAAAACAATTAGTTTGTATGAGATTTGCAGATCTCTTATCAATGAAAATAAAGGTATGGTTCCCGATTCTTTAGACAAGCTACTTAGATTAAGAGGAGTTGGTAGGAAAACAGCTAATCTCACTTTAGTTTTGGGTCATAATAAGCTGGGAATTTGTGTTGATACTCATGTGCATCGGATAATGAACAGGTGGGGGTATGTTCAAACCAAATCTCCCGATGATACAGAGAAGGAATTAAGACACAAACTTCCAAAACGTTATTGGATGGAAATTAATAATCTACTAGTTAGTTTTGGACAAAACATATGTAAGCCGAAATCTCCCTATTGCAGTAAATGTGGCATTTCAGAACATTGCGAGCAGATTGGAGTAAGTCGTTATCGTTAGTACAATTAACACGTTAAAAAAATCATAGCTTTCCAATTATTTTTTTTTGTATAGCGACGAGTTGCTTTATGCCTTTATCAGCGAGGGCGATCATTGATTTCATTTGTTTGTCTGAAAAGGGTTCTCGTTCTGCTGTACCTTGTATTTCTACAAATCCGCCACTCCCTGTTTTTATAATGTTTAAATCTACATCTGCTTCTGAGTCTTCAGAATAATCCAAGTCGAGAAGGTTTTTGCCATTAATAATCCCCACGCTTATAGCGGCTACATAGTCACGTACAGGAATTTGATTAATTAGTTTATCCTTTTTCAGCTTTTTCATAGCTAGCATTAATGCGATAAATGATCCAGTGATAGAGGCACAACGGGTTCCACCATCTGCTTGTATTACATCACAGTCTATCCAAACAGTTCGTTCTTCTAGCTTTTCAAGGTCTACAATACTTCGTAGTGAGCGTCCTATTAGTCTTTGGATTTCTTGTGTTCGACCTGATAGTTTTCCTTTTGAAGCTTCCCTAGGGGTTCTAGTATTTGTTGAAGAGGGAAGCATTGAGTATTCTGCTGTTACCCATCCTTGACCTTGGCCTCGAAGGAACGGAGGGACTTTGTTGTCGATTGAAGCGGAGCATAGAACACGGGTACCTCCCATCTGGAAAAGAACCGAACCATGAGGATGGGTTATGTAGTTTTTAGTAATTTTGATCGCTCTCATTTGGTTAAAAGAACGGCCACCTAGTCTGGGCATTATCTATTCCAATATTTATAGGTTGATAAAGAATTTCTAATTTTTCATAAATAGTTTTCAAAATTAAATAAATTAATTTTTATAAATATCAGGTTGTAGAGGAATTTTCAACACACATTCTTCCTCCTTAAAAAAATTAAGCCAATTCGAACGAAAATTTTTAGAGTGCGTACCTAGAACCTTGTAGATAAGCGAAATATTTGATAATATTAGAGTTAAAATTGGAGTATTCATGGATTCTTACTTTGCAAAAGGAATATTTTTAGAAGGAACCCTTTGGGTCAAGGGTAATGTGCACTTTGGTGCACATATTGAGGGCGATATTTTTTCTGAGGACCATTTGATTATAGGGGATTCAGGTTATGTAAAAGGAAATATTCGTTCTTATGATTTTTCAAACTCGGGCAAGGTTGAGGGAGATATTTTTTCTGAAAATAAAACCGCCTTGTTAAAAGGAGGTATGTTGACCGGAGATATCTCAACGTACCAATTGGTTATAGATGAGGGCTCTGGTTTTGGGGGTAGCTGTAAAATGATTGATGCCCCAATTAAACGGGATAGCGTGCGGGCATCTAAGGCTGAAAAAAGGGCAAAGGTGAAGACGAGTCCCGTAAGTCTTGAAACAAAAGAAGAACCTAAGGTAACGCCAGCACTGGGAGATAAAATATTTGGTTTGAGTGTTTTGAGAAACCTGCCTAAAACTGCTGGTGTATTTCTAGCTATTTTATTTTTTTTAGGAACTTTTATTTATTTAAAACCCAAGCCTAATGAGGCTCAAAAATTAATCAAGTCTGGGTATGATTTGCTAGAAAAAGGAAATTACGAAAAAGCAGAGATAGTATTTAGGAATGCTTTAAAAAATGATCGTAATTCTTCGGAAATATATGCAGGACTGGGTGATGCTTTTCTTCAAAGAAAGCTTTATGAAGATGCAATTCCTTTTTTTAAACGTTCGATAGAACTTAAGCCGTCGAATGCTAATTACAAAGTTAGCTTAGCGATAGCATATCAATCTATTGGAAATTTAAAAGAGGCCGAAAAATTTTTTCACCTAGGTCTCTCTGCGAACCCCAAAAGAGCCAATTCTTTTTATGATTACGGTTTGTTTATGGAAAAGAAAGGCGATATTCAAAATGCGATTAGTAATTATCGCCAAGCACTTAAGTTAGAAAAAAATTTTTATAAGGCGCGGTATTCCCTAGGAAAGCTCCTTGAGCAAACTGATGAGTTAGATAGTGCGATTGCTGAATACAAATTAGCATTAGAGAATAATGAAGAAAATGCTGAACTTCAATTGACTCTAGGAAAAGCACTTTTAAATTCGAAAAATTTATCGGAAGCCGCCTTTCATCTTAATAAAGCTGTGAGCCTTATGCCTCAGGATTTTCAGGCGCGAGTTAATGTGGCTGAGATGATGTTGGACAAAGGTATGCTAGATCAATCTCTTGCTTCTTATCAGAAGGCCGCCTCTATGCAGCCTGAGAATGCTCAAATTCAATCTGGATTAGGTAAGGCATATTTGCAAAAGGATAATACTGGTGATGCCTTTAAAGCTTATGAAAAAGCAGTAAAGTTAAACCCTAAAAATGCAGAAAATCAATATCAATTAGGTAGGTTATTGGTAGAAGCGAAGCAATTCAAAGAAGCTCGAGAACCATTAGAAAAAGCCCTTGCTTTGCGCAATAATCACCTTCCAACCTTTTACGAACTTGGTCGTCTCTCGCTAGAAGAGTCTAAAAACGTTGAGGCAGAAAGTTTTTTAAGTAAAGCAGTAAAGGGTGAAGAAAATAATACCGTTTATATTTTAGCCCTTGCTAATGCTGAGGCTAAAAACAAAAAATATGATACTGCGCTTAACCGACTTCAGAAAATAGTAAGGGCGGACTCTAATAATTTGGGTGCTATTTTTTCATTATGCAACGTATTTAGTAAGAAAGGTTATTATACTACTGCTATAAAGCACTGCGAGAATTCACTAAATCTTAGTCCTAAGGATGTTGAGATAATGAACCGCCTTGCTTGGCTTTATGCAAAAAAAGGAAAAAACCTTGACCGTGGAATCGAATTGATCAAAAGTGTTACGCAAGTGCACCCAAATACCCCCAAATATATTGATACTTTTTCAGAATTATTGTATGCCAAGGGAGATATCGAAGAAGCTGTAAAAAATATTCGCGAAGCTATTCGTCTTGACCCAGAAAATTCATATTATAAGCAGCAAGTATGGAAATTTAAAAATGTTACTCCTTTAAGCCTCCGAGTTACGGAAAATTAAATTTATATTAGTCCTATGCCCTTTAACCCAATGTATGAGATGTAGCCTAGGCATAGAATAACGCCGTCTTGTTTTTTTATGACGTAACCCATTCTAATCAATAAAAGCATTAAACAGGTAAGGGCCGTAGTGAAAATAAGGTCTGCATAAATTTTTTCGTCAATTGATAGAGGGTGAATCAACGATGCAATGCCAATTACCATCAGAATATTAAAGATATTACTGCCAAACACATTCCCAATAGCCATTTCCCCGTGACCTTTTTTTGCTGCAATTATAGATGAAGTTAGTTCTGGAAGACTGGTTCCAAGAGCAACGATACTTACCCCAATAAACCATTCACTGACACCTAGCTTTTGTGCAATTCCAGTTGCTCCCTCAACCATCCAATTTGCACCTATAATTAACAGTATTACCCCCAAGAATACTAAAAGAATGTAAAATACTAGTCCTTTCTGTTTTGAAAAAAAATTGCTTTCTGATAGATCTATATCGATACTCTCCTTTTTTCTGAACGAGCTCCATAAATAAATAAACAAAAGAGAAATCATGATAAAACCTTCAATTCGGCCTAAATAGTTATCCCAAGAAAACACGACAATAATAATTGAGGTAATAATTAATGAAGGGGACTCGTCTATGTATCTTTGTTTTTCAATTGTAAGAGGTACTATCAATGCAGTTAAACCAAGGACCAGTCCTATATTAGTGATGTTGCTTCCAATAATATTCCCTAATGCCAAATCACCTGAATTTTGAATAGACGCCATCAGGGAAACCGCCAATTCAGGGGTAGAAGTTCCGAAACCGATTACCGTAGCTCCAATAATAAAAGGACTTACTTTAAAAGTTTGCGCCAATCGCAAGCTTCCCGTAACAAGAAACTCTCCACCGTAATAGAGAAAAATTAAGCTAATAAGTATGAGTACTGAATCAACAAACATGCTGGAAGTGAAGTTTATTAGTCTTTGAAGTGGGTTTGAGAAAGTAATTTTGATAAATATACACGAGAGTTAATCCAAGACCTAATAAATAAAAAAACGCCATAGAGCTCGCGTCCTTTTCCAAAACATCAATTATGAATGATTAAGGAATTTGTGTAGTTCATATTTAAATAGGTTTTTAATAGTTGAAAGTATTTAATTTACTAATTTCTTATAAAGCTATTCTTAAATCCAAAATCAATTAGATTTTTTTTGGTTTGTTGAGCTTTTTTTTCTGTTGTAAGATTTCCAGTTCCAACCATATAAACCTTCCCTTTAGGCTCAACTATTTTAGTTTCTAGTTGGAATCCTTTTGTATTAAGTTTTTTTGCAAGCTTTGTTGCATTACCTTTAACGTTAAACGCACCAACCTGCACAAAATAAATTTTATCTTGAGCGGGGATAATTTTTTCTTTGGGCTGGTTTTTTTTTAGCTATTTTTTTTTAGGGTTTTTAGATAACTCATATTCAGGGCCTGATGCTTTAGATTTATCTGGTGACGGTTGATTGACAATTGATTCAAGTGAATTAATATTTTACTTATCTTGGAAGAATATAAAAACAAACAATGCAAGGTCTATTGCGGAAATAGTAGTTATTTTGAGATTTTATGCTCTTATGTTTTTAGTATCTATCACATTAGCAAATAGTGCGTTATCAACCATGGTATCTAATCGTTTGTTGTACTTTTTCCAATCTTCATTAATTTCTTGAACCTGTGAATCCAGCTTTTTAAAATTTTTATTTTCTTGTATTTTTAGCATTGGTTGATACTTTTGTGAAAACCTGTAAATAGTGATTTTTATTAATGGCTAGTTTTACTAGGAGAACGGTAAAAAATGATGTTAGGATGCCCTCAACCAGTACTTGTAAATAGTGAAATACTCATGTATTACTTTTACATGGCGAACTATTTCTCATTACTTATCAATAGGTTGCATAATTTTTCTAGAATTAATTTAATTTACGATAATGGCAAAAGACAATAGTGTTGATATGTCAGTAAAGTTGGGTTCTATGCATTTTTCGAATCCAGTTATTGCAGCTTCAGGTACTTTCGCCTATGGAATGGAATTCTCACCATTTGTGGATTTAAACGTATTGGGAGGATTTTGTACTAAGGGTTTGTCTATGAAACCTAAAATAGGGAATCGTTTTCCACGAATGATAGAGACTGCCTCGGGTATGTTGAATGCTATAGGCCTTGAGAACATTGGCCTTAAAAGATTTATTGATGAAAAATTACCATTTTTGGATAAATTTCAAACTCGACTGATTGTTAATTTTTTTGGCGATACAATCGAGGAATATGTGGACTTGGCGAGTGAGTTATCAAAGTTACCTAGAGTAGATGCTCTTGAAATGAATGTTTCCTGTCCTAACGTAGAAAAGGGGGGAATACGTTTGAGCTCAGATCCGATAGCTCTTAAAGCAGTTGTAGAGTCTGTGCGAAAAGTAACTAAAAAACTTTTAATTGTAAAGCTTTCTCCTAATGTTAAAGACATAACCGAAGTGGCATTAGCTGCTGAAGAGGGTGGGGCAGACGCCCTATCATTGGTCAATACTTTTGTGGGTTTAAAGATTGATGTTGAATCAAGGAAACCATGGCTTGCAAATATAACTGGAGGAGTTTCAGGCCCTGCTATCAAGCCGTTGGCACTCGCTATGGTATACGAGACGGTCCGTTCGGTAAAAATTCCTGTTATAGGAGTTGGCGGAATTTCATCTGTGCAGGATGCCTTAGAGTTTTTTATTGCAGGCGCGAGCGCGATACAAATTGGAACTGCAAATTATATTGATCCGTCTATTACCATGAAAGTTATAGCGGGACTTTTTGATTATTGCAAAGAAAACAACTTGAAATCCCTCGCTGAGCTGGCTTCATTGAATAGATAGCCATGTAGAGTGTTACGGAATGTAGATTCTGGGAACTCGTTTTCCCACTCCACAGAGGATTTCATAAGAAATTGTATTTGCTTTGGTAGCTAACTCCTCTACTGTAATTTCATTGTTTTTTTGGATTCCGAAAATTACAACTTCTTCACCTATCTTTATACCAGGAAGGTGGGTTACATCAATCAGACACATATCCATACAGATCATCCCCACTTGCTTAACTCGCATCCCTCTTATAAGGAGTTCCATGTTGTTTGAAAGGCAGCGGCTTAACCCGTCAGCGTATCCGACAGGTAGAGTTGCAATAAGAGTCCCATCCTTCTTTGTGATATAACGGCCTCCATAACTTAAGGGAACGCCTTTACGTAATTTTTGAATTTGCATTATTTTTGTTTTCCAGTTCATAACAGGGCGTAACCTAGTTGTATTATTTTCTTTTGCAGATATATTAAATATTGAGGCTATAGTATGAGATGGAAAAGAGCCAAATAAACTGATACCAGGACGTACTAAATCAAACCTGCTTTCAGGAAACCTTAATAGCCCTGCTGTATTCGCTGCATGAAAAAGAATATTTTTTTTTACGCTAGCTATTTTAGAAAAACCAGTTTCTGAAAACTCTTTCAATAGGTTTGAGAAAACTGATAATTGATTATGTGTAATCTCTGGATCTTCCTTATCCGCACTTGATAAATGAGTGAAAAATCCTTCAATTTTTAGGTTCTTGCAAGTTATGACATCACTTAATAGATTTTGAAAAGCAGCTGGTTGAACACCTAGTCGCCCCATACCCGTATCTATTTTTATATGGATACCAACACTTTTATTAGTACTAGTTGCTTGCTTTGAAATGGCGTTTGCTATAACTGAATTGGAGATGCTTGTTGATAGGTTATACTTGATAAGATCCTTAATTTCGTTTGGATAGATACCTCCCAGAATGAGAATAGGAGAGGTAACGCCACTTTCGCGGAGTTCTATGCCTTCCTGGATAATTCCTACCCCTATATAATTTACTTTTTCTTTTATCGCAGCTTTCGCGCATTGAATTGCCCCGTGACCGTATGCATCTGCTTTAATAATCGCCATGATTTGAACGGTAGGTCCTACAAAAGACTTGATAGAGCGGAGGTTATGTCGAAATGATTCGAGGTTGATCTCAGCAAAAGTAGCGCGGTTTTCGTTCATTTAGAGGAGGAAATGATAGAATTATTGGAACTATAAAATCCTTACAGGTGAGCAAGGAGGTTTTGTATTAAATTACTCTTTGCGTGTTCTTCCAGTTTCGGAAATTCTACCAAATTTTTTAACTTCTGGGCCTGATGAACGAACAGGTCTGCAGGACATAAAGCTTTCATCTTTCGCTTTCCTTCGTACTAAATATGCTCGATCACTATAAAAATTATAAACCATAGCATTAATTCCGGATTCCTCATCACACCAGTATGTAAACCCACACCCTTCAGGAAATTTTAAATCAATGTGAACTATATCACCATTGAAGTCAGTATTTTTACTCTCATGTTCATATAAATTTCGTGCTTCAGCTTTTTTTGGAAGTCTCCAATCATTATATCCAGCAAATTTTTCTTCATTAAGTTTTTGTACAAATTTATTGGCACCTTTCCAAGTACACCATTTCCCTTTGATTTGATAGCTGTCTTTTTTTAACCACATTACATTGTAACGAGTATCGGTAAGAGTGTCATCGTCATTATCAATAAAACGTTCTTTTTGGGCCATATTATTAAATAACTATTTATTGTTTGAATTAAAATATATTTCTATGTTATCAGCTTTTTTTCTAACATAAAAAATATTTTTGATCTATTAATAATAGATTTTTAGCTATGCTAGTGTTCCTGCTATGCAGCCAGTAAGAAGTGTAGCTAAAAATGCTGTCCATAACCCCCGTATTCCTAGTATAGATACTTCTTTAGCTCGTGAGGGAATAATGGCAGTCAATCCTCCAACAAAAATACCCCAACTTGCGAGGTGTACGAAACCACATAGAGAATAAGTTAGTGCCGTAAATGATCGCAAAGAAAATACTGGGACCTGAGTAGACTGAATATCAGCGAGATGAAAATAAGCTGCTACTTCTGTTTCAACAAAACGTGATCCTAAAATCCGAGATCCTAACTCCCATTCTTCTGGTTTTAATCCAATTAATAAAGTAAATGGCCATACAAGCCATCCAAAAATACGATTAATAGAGATGAACTCTCCTGCTATTTTAGGGATACTTTTAAGAACAAGATCGATCACTTCTTGGAGTCCTAATACCACTATGAGTAGTGTTGCTATAGAAATAGCAAGTTTAACTCCTAGTGCACCACCTTCCATTAGAGCAAGCATCACATTTGTAGATTTTTTGGTGTCTGAATCGATTGAATCATTTAAAAGTTCTTCTTTTTGTAAATTGTTGGGAATGGATCCTAACGTTTGAGGACTTTCATTTTCTGGAATAGATAATTTACTGATCAAAACAGCGCAAGGTATAGAAATTATTGAAGCAGAAATTAGATGTCCAGCTATTTGGGGGAAGACTTCTTTTAAAGCTATTACGTAAACTCCCATTATCGTACTAGCAACTGTTGCCATCATACAGGTAATTAGAGTCAGGAGTTCCGATTGTGTCATTCGAGCAAGATAATTACGGATAGTAAGTGAGGATTCGATTCCAAAAAAGATACTAGCCGCTGCTGAAAATGATTCGGCTCCGGAAAGGGCCATTGTTTTGTGAAAAATTTTTGCAAATGCACTGACGCATGCTTGTATGATATTTAGGTAGTACAGTAGGCTAATTAATGCCGAAAAGAAAATTACTGAAGGCAAAACTTGCAAAGCAAGAACAAAACCTATTGATTGTGTTCCATCTTCTAAAAATTCGCCAGGTCCAATAGCTAGAGGACCAAATAAAAAAATTGCCCCTTTTTGTGATGCTTGCAACCCTAATATTACGGCTTTATTTATTAATTCTAATGCTGTTCGAGTCCAAGGAAACCAGAAGGTCATTGCACCAATAACCCAAGCTAAAAAAATACTGCCTGAAACAGTTTTTTTGTTTACATTATCTTTGCTCCCAGTAATCCAGGCAATGAATGTTATTATAAAAAACCCAGTGAAAGCGATTCCTCTGTATGTTATTTCTTCCATAAAATCACTTATTTATGATTTACATTTGGCGATTATAACGATATAGAAAATATAATTAAATTGAAAAAGGCAACAGAACTATAAAATGATAAAAATATACTATTTTTATGATTGAAATTTTTAATGCGGGTGAAAGTATGATACCTATATATTGTTTTTAGATAAAGTAACATTTTATTTATTTTTTTTAGGGAAAGTTATGCCAAGTATAGAAATTCAAAGTTTTTTTTATGATTTGATTCATTGTAAAAATAAAATTCTTTCTAATTTTGAGAAATGGGATGAAAAGTATGAAGAAGATGAGCGAGGACCTCTTGTTGCTGGAATAAGAGAGTGTAAAGATGCAGAGCTTATCAATCTTTTAATTAATATCCAGCGTTTGGCCAGTGGTTATGAGCAAATCAAAGAGTTAATGGATGCTGCTGAACAAAAAGATGTAGACGATGC